>NZ_AULI01000020.1 GCF_000425205.1 Pontibacillus halophilus JSM 076056 = DSM 19796
CAGTTTAGGAACCGTTTTAAAAAAGTAGATCTAATTATTTTAGATGAGATGGGATACATTCCATTCAGTAAAGAAGGAGCCGAGCTTCTATTTCAACTCATCACCGATTGGTACGAGCAGAAGAGCATCATTATCACTTCAAATTTGGAATTTAGTCAGTGGAATCGAATATTTGTAGACTCGAGGCTAACAGCAGCTTTAGTTGATCGTGTCATACACCACGCTCATGTACTTACATTTTCAGGAGATAGCTACCGGGTTAGCCATGCATTATCCAGACAAAACTACTAAAAATATCGGCTGGCAAGCTTATGTATTTTTCATTGCATTATTATGTACTTTTCTCTTGCAAAACACACTAATACGCCTGGTAAAGAGAGCACAGACCATGCCGGGCATTTGGCTGCAGATAGATTCTGAGGGTCTCCTAATTACGATAATTTAGTTTCTCAGTCAAGCAATGTTAATCTGAGTGAGTATAAGAGGTTAGAAAACAAATGGGCAAAAGCAATAATAGAAGGAAAGAATGTTTCTGTTAATGTTAAAGTTAATTACAATGGTGATGATCAAAGACCAGCAAGTTTTGAAATAAAGTATGTAATTGACGGTGTTGTGAAAAAAAGAGAATTAGAAAACTAGAGGTGAAGTAACGTGGGAAAAGTATTTGAAGACTACTTGGCTGAACTGCAAGTTGATATGGTAGCTATTTGTTTGGAGTATGTTGAAGATAAAGCTGAAGACATCTTTATTTATTGTTCATATGAACCCAAGGTATATGCGTTTGATGTCTTTTATAAGATAAATGGAAACTTAGTGCTCAAGCATAATTTGAATGATGCGATAGATGGTACTGGAGGTTCTAATAAATACGACACTTCAGAAGAAAGACAAGAAGCAATGTTAGACATTGGTTTAAAGAACCTCAAGGAAATTAATAAAACCTGTGAAGATTTTGGGAGACAGATGCCTACAGAAATAAAATTACACTACAATGTTAGTAATAATAGCTTAAAGGCGAGTTATAAGTATGACTTGATCTATTCAAATCACAATGATCTAATGTCTGACGATATATTTGATGATTGGTTTGAAGAAGTAAACAATAGCATTTACTAATAAGATTAGACAGATAATTAGATAATCTAGAAACAACCCAAAAGGTTTTAGTGCGTTTATTTCATATTATTACCATTGTATGAGAAAGCTGCGAAGTCCTCTTCGCAGCTTTCTCTTCCTCATTCCCTTACAACCCTAACTCCCGCTTAAACTCATACCAATCCGTCACGCGCGGAAGTTCAAGGTGGCGGTTATACGCCTGGTCTCGCACATAGACAGAAGTGCGGAGGTCAGATAGTGTGTCAAGCACTGCTGGTTTGTCGTCTACATAATAGTCTAGATCAAGTTCCTGTATAATATGAAGTTTCTCGTCATCATTCATGCCGTAATAGAAGTGGTCATCCTGAACAGGGAAGCCTTGTTCCTTCATCCATTCTTTCGTACGTTCACCGAATTCTTTAAAGCGAGCAGTGATGTAGTAGATCTCATGACCTTTCTCGGCTAGTTCATTTAATACCTCAAGGGAGCCTTTAAATGGGGAGCAGTTCGTGAAGAAGATTTCCTCTACATGGTCCATCCACATTTGGCGACCTTCCTCTTCATTTAAGCCGAATAACTCATGAATCTCTAGTCGCTTAAAGTCATCTAAGCGCTCCACAGGTACTTCTTGCTCAAGCTTCTGTTGATAAATGGAGAACGCATGTCCACGCAAATTTATTAATGTATCATCAATGTCGAATCCGAATTTCATGGTCGGTAGCCTCATTTCCTGCTGTTCTAGTTTGTATGGAATAAAGCGTACCATGTATAGAGGGAAGTATCAATCAAGCAAGGGGAAAGGGGGAACCTATACAATTGGAAAAAGCGGACCAGGTCGTCACCCAGTCCGCTTTTGTGTATCTTTCGGAAAAATCATTTTTTGATTAACTTGCTGTTGATTTGCAAGTATTGGTTGCTTACCAATGTTGCCGCGGTTGAATATAAATTCTACATGGTAGTTTTTGTTCACTCAAACGACGCAATCCCTACCTCTATTGCATCCTTACAGCTCCGAAGCTGATCCAGTGTGATCGAGTGACAAAACGTAGCAGAATGCCAGTCTCATTCACATCACTCTTTCTTTTTCCGATTTCTATCGTTGCCTGTAACTGAAGCAACAATAGTTCATTATATACGCTAAATTCTAAAGTGTCAACGTCTAAAATGGAGTGATGTTAATCGTTGTAGATACAACGTATGTCATTTATGACTCCCACTACTTATCATACCCTTATGGAACATTCTTAAACCTTGTCTTTATGTTCGTGATGATAATCTTCCTTATACTCTTCCTCACTCAATGAATCATCCTTCTCATGCGAACCATCTTCCTGTTCCTCTAATTCAATCTTCAAATCCGTATTTGGTACGTCATCAATGAGCCTTTCCTTTTTCTTCTTCTCTTCGAAACTTTCTTGATCATTGTTCAAAGTTCTATCATTTTCGTTGCTCACCGCGATACCTCCATATTATTAAATGGTATTCTTTACCTTATGTGAAACGTTCATAAACCTCTCAATGCTTTATACGTTTGAAACCTTGAAAATGTGATATCCTCTATTATAAGAATGCTAGACTGCGAGGGACTCACATTGAGAAGAATTTGGAATGCGATTGGTCTATTAATTATTATGGTCAGCATGGCCATTTTTCTACTATACGTCGTACCCACCATTGACGACATCTTCACTACGAGCACTCTGAAACAAGAAGATGTCCCTATTCCGACAGAACTCCACCCTAAAGTTGAAGAAGCCAAACAAACCTTGATACAAAGAGCCGAAGCTAAGGACATTACAATTGTCATTACAGATGGTCATCGAACTGAAGCTGAACAAGACGAGCTCTACCAACAAGGACGGTCAGAACCTGGCAATATTGTCACCTACGCCTCTGGTGGTGAATCCTATCATAACTACGGCTTAGCCATAGACTTTGCGTTAAGAGTAGATAATGGAGAAGTCGTCTGGGATATGCAGCGTGATGGGAACGGCAACGGAGAATCAGATTGGATGGAAGTCGTTGCGATTGCCAAGGACCTTGGATTTGAATGGGGAGGAGATTGGACTTCGTTTAAAGATTATCCTCACTTGCAAATGGATTTCGGGCTAACGATTAGGGAGTTGAAGTATGGTGAGAGACCGGAGATTGAGGGTTATGCCGCGAACGACGAGGAATAGACGTTTTGTTAGTAAGTTCATAGATTACACTAAAGAGACTATCCATAAGATGGAGGTCTTTTTTTGATATTAGAGAATGCACGATGACTCAAATCACTCTATGATAAGTAAGGTGTATAAATATATTCACCTAAACATTACTTTTAAGGGGAAACTTGAAGACTCAATTTAGTGTTTCTACGAGGAAAATCATCTAAACTATTAGTGAAATATAAGACCTTAATTGGCAATCATTAAGATAAGTCCCGAAATTTAGAATAATAAATTAGTGACGTCTACTACCGGCTATTTATTGGATAGCTATCTAGAAATGAATGTAGAGTAAGGAATGATTACAACAAGGAGGTATTTTCTTTGAAGTGATTGAGGGTGGGACGCTATTGTAGACTTGTTTACTGGCCTAGTAATATTGATTATAGCAGTGTTCACCGATTTGCCGAGTGTAATGGAATAGGTCTATCACATTGTTATGAATCCCATTCAAAAAGGGGAATTCATGCTGAACATATTTAAAGAAACTGGGAGCAGGAATATACATATAGAACTGCATCACTCAGGGTAGGAATAGGGATGGGTTTTGCAATATCTAAAGTGGCTAGATCATATGAAATAGTTGACGTAAGAAATTGATTCAAGAGTTAGGCTCTCTTCACTATCGAAGACAATACTTTTGATGAACACTATTTTAATGCACTTGAAGGTCCCTTTGGCTACCGCCTTATCGTAAGGCATATTTTTAAGAGTATGGAACTCTTTTATTCTTCGGCAACCAGTGGCCGCACGTAAAAAATGGTTAGCAAAAGCGAAAAAAACGACGAGAGTGGGTGTGTTTCGCGCTCCTTTTTGTCGTATCTACAAAATTGTGGTAAAATTGTCAGGATTTAAAGCGCTTGGATCGCACGTGTGAATCATACGGAGAGTCAGCCTTTGAATCCAAAAAGAAAAAGGAGAGGGTACGAATGAAAGAAAATGCGAATGCACGTCATCAACGACGCTCATGGTCGCAATTCATCGCCTTCTTGTCACTTCTGGCAATCATCCTGTTGGTCGGATGTAGCAATTCTTCCGCGAGTGAGCCGGAAGATGCGGCGGATGAGCCGACAACAGAGACGGATACAGAAGAAGTAGCAAAGCAGGAGAAAGAGGAATTGCCGACCCGTGAAGAGGTTGATGCGGAAAACGGCGATCCGGATTACGATGGATTGGTCGAGCGTGATTTGGTAGACATTACAGAAGAAGTCGCGATTTCTGAAATCATCGATGGTGACACCGCTGTGGTGGAAGGGGAAAAGGGAAAGGAGACGGTCAGTCTCGCCTTGATAGACGCTCCGGAGCTCACGCTGCCGGATGGAAGCCAGGACGATAACTTGGGTTTGAAAGCTAATGATGTTTTAAGCAACTTGAATGGAAGTACCGTACTGATTGAGCGGACGGGTGCGACAGACGATAAAGGTCATGAACTTGTCCATTTTTGGTCACGAAACAACAATTACTATTACAATTTCAATAAATTAATGCTGAAAAAAGGGATCGCCCGCGTAAATGCGCCGAGCCCTGATGTAAAATACCTGGACGAATTTAATGAAGCTGAATCCGAAGCGAAAGCGGAGGAAGAAGACATATGGGGGATCGATGGGTATGTTACAGAAGATGGTTTTGAGCAGTAAAGCTGTACGTTAGACATGCATGGGGGCATGGCGGGTCACATTAGGAAAAGGGGTGATGTGCATGACTGTTGCTCAAGCCGTACGTCCGAATCGACCATTAACGAGAAGCACAAGAGGAACAAACGGAGCAAACGAGACACAGACAAATACACAACCTAAGAGACGCACGGGATATAAGAGATAATAGAGAGAGCCGGACGGAAGTGCATGGAGAACGGAGGGAGCTCAAACAGAATGCTGCCCCTATCCAGTTCATCAAGGTCATGTTCTTCGTCGTTGTCGTCTCACCGGGTGCGTTCTGGCTTTTGAGGGAAGAACCCTCAGCGAAAAGACTTGAGCGCCCGCAAGGAGCAAACACGCAGGTCTTCTTTGAAGAGAAGGTGACAAACAGTACGAACACGGGCATTCTCCGTGGGCAGTAAAAAGGCGTAACAGAATAAGAGAGTATTAGGCACAAGGCGCCCACGCCCTGTGCTTTTTTTGCGTGTACTAGACTCCAAGGTGTGACTTATCGAATGAAGCATAGTTAAAAGTTTTTCCAGAAGAGGTGTAAAAGTTCAAAGAGCGGCAAGTGTAAAGATCAAAATTACGTCTACACCCATCTTCCTGTTTATATTTTACATTTCTCTTAACATTTTCAAACAGATGAATGGGTCAAGATGTTTGGAGATTCCAAGATGTGAAGTTCTTTTGTTACAGACTTCGAGGATGTTGACAGTGGGGATGGCATCGGCCTCCTGATTGTGATGGTCAGCATACCCATCTTTCTACTATATGTATTACCTACTATTGATGATGTCTTCACCTCATCTACACTGGAGCGTGAAGACGTCTCGATCCCCACAAAGCTCCACCCACAAGTAAATGAAGCAAAGAACATTCTTATAGAAGAAACTCGAGCCAAAGGCATTGAAATTATGATCACAGACGGTCACTGAACGGAAGAAGAACAGGACAATCTGTACCAACAAGCTCGCAGCGAATCCGGTAATATCGTGACGATCGCCAAGGGAGGCCAATCCTATCACAACTACGGCCTCGCCATCGATTTCGCACTAAAACTAGACAATGGCAACGTCGTCTGGGACCTAGACCGCGATGACAACAACAACGGTGAAGCAGACTGGATGGAAGTCGTAGCCATCGCCAAGGATCTAGGATTCGAGTGGGGAGGGGATTGGACCTCGTTCAAGGATTATCCTCATTTGCAGATGGACTTTGGGTTGTCGATCAGGGAGTTGCAGTATGGGAAGCGGCCAAAGGTGGAGGAGTATGCGAATAAGGAATAAAAGAATCATAGATAAACGAGAGAACTATCCAATAGGATAGTTCTCTCGTTTAATAAATTAGAATTAGTTTATAAGTTGCATACTGTGACAGTAACTAGAATTTTTTGTAATTATAGTCGCTTTGATAAATAAAAAAGACTAGTTTTTAATATCTAGTTATTTAACAAAATTTTTATATAAAATTAGCGGAAACGTTTAAGTTTAACTGGATTTTACATTAAATTTTCAAAATATATGTTACACTTTGTAAAAAGGTAGCAATTTATTATATGTTTGATTATATATAACAGGTAATTTGTTTCATTTATATTACAATTTGATACATATTACCTAATAAAGATGTAATAAGGGAAAAAATTGGTTCTCAAGCTGTAAATAACTTGCTATAATAAGAGCAACGCAAATTGTCGAGTGATAGAAATGGGTATTTAGGACTACTCAATTAAGAATTTCAATAATAAGTTTCTGTAAGAAAACTTTAACGCTGTAATACATATTGGTACCCTTATTTAATCACTCTACTTAGCGTTGAAATTTACTAAGGGATTCAATCATCTTCAAAGAATCCATTCTTGTCCATAAAGGGGGTTGAGAGTTGAGCGTAGTGTATCACGAAAGGTGCTTAGGTCGAATAGGCTTTAAAATTACTATTTTGATGAAATGAGGAAATCGCTTATGACGTTTGGAAAACGAATATTATTATTAATGGCAATTGACTCGGCCATCGTTTCATTTTCAATTTTCATGTCACACTTTTTCCTTAATCCTTATAGCAATGTATTTGATTCGAAAATGATAGTCGCATCAGTCAGTTTACTTATTACCCATCATTTATTTTCTTACTTTTTTGGTCTTTATCGACGGGTGTGGCGTTATGCTAGTACGAGAGAGCTGACCGGAATCGTCGGGGTAGTTACCCTTTCAGTTATCAGTACGGCAGGTGTACAACTAGTAACCTATCAAACCACTTATGAAAGAGCACTTATAGTTACATGGATGTTACATATTATTTTAATAGGTGGAGTTCGGTTTGCCTGGAAGTATTACAAAACCTATGGTCTTGTCACTTCTTATGCAACTTTTAAGGATGCTAAAAAGGCGGTAGGGAATGCGCAAGCTAATACAAGAACGCTGATTATCGGGGCAGGTTCTGCTGGCCGAATGATTGCTAGGCAGATTCAAGAAAACGAATCTAAGGATGTGAAGCTCGTTGGCTTTGCAGATGATGATTTCACTATGAGAAATCTGACTGTCTCAGGGCTCCCGGTGTATGGAACTATTAAAGATTTGCCTGAGATTGTCGAGAAACAAAGAGTGAATCATATTGTTATCGCGATGCCTTCTGCCGATAAGGCTCGCATCAAAGAAGTCGTGACGATTGCGAAAGATGTTGTAAGGAATGTTCAAATTCTTCCTATGATTGAAGATATTATTCTTGGGAACCTTTCTGTTAATCAAATACGAGATGTATCCATAGAAGATTTGCTTGGACGGGAGCAAGTCGATTTAGACATGTCTAGTGTTTCAGAATCGTTAACAAATAGAACAATTCTAGTCACTGGTGCAGGTGGATCAATAGGGTCAGAAATTTGCCGACAAGTGAGTAAATTTGAGCCTGCAAAAATTGTCTTGCTTGGACATGGTGAAAACAGTATCTACACCATTGAAATGGAATTAAGAAATCTGTATAAAGACAGATTTCAAATTGATACTGAAATTTCAGATGTTCAAGACCGTGACAAGATGTTCGAAGTGATGGCTAAGCATCAGCCCGACGTCGTTTATCACGCAGCTGCTCATAAACATGTACCTTTAATGGAGCGTAATCCGGAAGAAGCCATTAAAAACAATGTGATTGGTACGCGAAATGTAGCTGAAGCGTCTGATGCTCGTGGAATTGGTACGTTTGTAATGGTATCAACAGATAAGGCCGTAAATCCTACCAGTGTTATGGGAGCTTCCAAGCGGATGGCTGAAATGATTGTTCAAGATATGGATAAAGGAAGTAATACTCGCTTCGTTGCTGTAAGGTTTGGAAATGTTCTTGGAAGTCGCGGAAGTGTAATCCCGCTATTCAAGAAGCAAATTGCCCGAGGAGGACCGGTAACTGTTACGCATCCAGAAATGATTCGTTATTTCATGACGATACCTGAAGCCTCTCGCCTCGTGATTCAAGCGGGCTCTTTAGCTAAAGGTGGAGAGATCTTCGTGTTGGATATGGGTGAACCTGTAAAGATTACCGATTTAGCCGAAAACCTTATCCGTCTTTCAGGGTTTGAAGTCGATGAAATCGGCATCGAATTCACAGGTATGCGTCCAGGAGAGAAGATGTATGAGGAGCTCCTTGGAAAAGATGAAGTCCACGACCAACAAGTGTGGCCAAAAATCTACGTAGGCAAAGCCGTAAACTTGGATATTCATAAAATTAATACCTGCATTGATGAGTATCAGAACCTAGACACAGATTCGCTTCGTCAACATGCATTACGTATCGCAAATGGAAAGATTGAGAATCAAGAACTGTTGGTTGGTTCTAAATAACATAAGGTATATCGCAAATGTGTTATGCACCTCTTTGCTCATTAATTAATCAGAGGAAGGAAGACGTACCATGTCAAATCGTATTTTCCTTGCATCCCCTCATATGAGTGATGAGGGTTTCGAGCAACAATTTGTCCAGCAAGCATTCGATACAAACTGGATTGCTCCTTTAGGTGAGAATGTAAACATGTTTGAAGAAGAATTAGCTCAGAGGGTTGGCGTAAACTCTGCAGCTGCATTATCTTCAGGAACAGCAGCTATCCACCTAGCTTTGATGGCAGCGGGAGTAGGAGAAGGGGATATCGTTTTTTGTCCAACCCTTACTTTCTCCGCAACAGCTAACCCTATTATCTATCAAAACGCTACACCCGTATTTATAGATAGTAATGAAGAAACATGGAACCTATGTCCAAATGCACTTGAAGAGGCATTTGAGAAATATCCAGAAGTAAAAGCGGTCATCGTTGTTCATCTCTATGGCCTTTCAGCTGACATGGATCGAATCATGGAGTTGTGTAAGAAACATAATGTAACCGTAATTGAAGATGCGGCCGAGTCCCTAGGTGGGTATTACAAGGGACAACAAACAGGTACGTTTGGTGATTATGGCATTTATTCCTTTAATGGAAATAAAATCATTTCCACTTCCGGTGGAGGGATGCTAGTCTCCAACAATGAAGAACGCATTCAAAAAGCTAGATTCTGGGCTACCCAATCTCGGGACCAAGCAAAGCATTACCAACATAGCGAACTAGGGTTTAATTACCGAATGAGCAATGTGTTAGCTGGAATTGGCAGAGGTCAATTAAAGGTTTTGGATGAACGTGTAGAAAAGAAGAAATACATATTTGAGTATTATAAAGCTGAATTAGGTGATTTAGAGGGACTTCAATTTATGCCAGTTAATGTGTGGGATGAACCGAACTTCTGGTTGAGTGCAATTACATTAACCGGATATGTCAGGCCCGTTGATGTAATGGAATCCCTAGAACGGGATAATATTGAATCAAGACCACTATGGAAGCCCATGCACCTTCAACCTTATTTCAGAAAATACGATTTTATAGGAAACACTGTTTCTGAAAACCTTTTTGAGAATGGTCTTTGCCTACCATCCGACACTAAAATGACAGTGGGGGATTTAAAAAAGACAACTAAGTGTATAAGAGAGTTGTGGGAAAAATGAATTTTTGTTATAGGAAGATAGTTAAGAGGCTGTTAGATTTAATTGTTTCAGGAGTGAGCTTAGTGATTTTAAGTCCACTATTTGTAACAATTGCTGTAATTATAAAGTATAAAATTGGAAGCCCGGTTGTGTTTAAACAAGAAAGACCAGGTTTAAATGAGAAAGTTTTTACTATGTACAAATTTAGAACTATGACAGACAAAAGAGGATCGGATTTTGAGCTACTCCCAGATAGCTTGAGGATAACTAGATTTGGTCTTTTTTTGCGCACTACTTCTTTGGATGAGCTCCCTGGTCTAATAAATGTTTTAAAAGGTGATATGTCTATGATTGGACCAAGACCCCTATTAGTACGCTATTTGCCTTTTTATACTGAAACTGAAAGAGCAAGGCACAAAGTAAGACCTGGCTTGTCAGGTTTAGCTCAGGTCAGTGGTAGAAATAACATTGAATGGGAAGAAAGGCTGAATTTAGATGTGATATATGTAAACGAAATGAGCTTTCTAACTGACGCTAAAATCTTTTTTAAAACACTGTTCAAAGCTTTTGTAAGAGCCGATGTTTCTGTGGTTGACCAGTCGGACATTAAGGATTTAGATGCAGAGAGGAGTATTAACAATGATACTTAAGCGTATTAATAGCGATAATTACTACCTGTATAAAGAAACGATAGTAGAGTTGTTACTAGACATATACAATATTAATTTCAATATGACTAAAAGTAAAAATGAAAATCTTAGTTTTGAAAAATCTGAACAACTTTATGAATTTTTGCTAGATAAAAGTGCTATCTTAATAGGAATATTCAAGGGTGAAGAATTACAGGGATTCTTATGGGCATACGTGCATAACTATTTTGGTGTAAATAGGATTCACGTTAATCAAATTGCTATTAAGGAGAATCATAGAGGAAATGGTTTAGCAAAGGTATTAATGGAAGAGATAGAGCAACTTGCGTTTAAAGAAGGGATAGAAACTATTGATCTTTTTGTTTCAGATTCTAATCTAGCAGCTTTGAATTTATATGAAAGTATGGGATTTTGCACAGAAAGAAGATATATGAAAAAAGTATTGTAGGTGATTACTTGTTATTCTCAGTTGATGTGAGTGAAAAAAAGAGATGGGATGAGATTGTAAAGAGCTTTGATTATTACGATGTGAACTACTTAAACGGTTATGTTTCAGCTTTCAGTCAAATTGGAGAGGGCAAACCTAAATTAATATACTATGATGATGGTGAAACAAAAGGGATTAACGTTGTTCTAATAAGAGATATAGCCTACTCTAAGCCATTTCTTAATAAAATACCAACTAATACCTACTTTGACCTAGTTACACCATACGGTTATGGCGGTTTTCTTATTGAAGGCGAAAATATTAATGCTTTAAAAGAAGCATATAAACATTTCTGTACAAAAAATGGGGTTGTTTCAGAATTCACCAGATATCATTTACTGCATAATAAATACAAAGAATTTTTTGATGATATTAAAACATATAAAAAAAATGTAGTTAGGGATTTAAACTTATCTTTAGATGATATGTTTATGGATTTTGAACATAAAGTTAGAAAAAGTATAAAAAAAGCATGGAGGTCACAATTAGAAATTGAAGTGGATTACACCGGAGATAGGTTAGATGACTTCTTACTTATTTATTACGATACAATGGATAGAGCTAAAGCAGACGAAAACTACTATTTTTCAAAAGAATTTTTTCAGTATATAAATGAGTATTTAAAGGATCATTTTGTTTATTTTCATGTTTTGTATGATGGGAAAATTATATCCTCGGAACTTGTTTTATATGGAAAAGACAATTGTTATTCGTTCCTAGGAGGTACTGACAGAAGATACATGAAGTTAAGTGCTAATAATTTTCTTAAATATGAAATTATAAAATGGGCGAAAGGTATTGGGTTGTCAAATTTCATCCTTGGTGGCGGTTACGGCTCTGAAGATGGGATTTTTAAGTATAAAAAGGGGTTTTCACCCAATGGAATGTATGATTTTTACGTTGGTAAACATATATACGACCAAGAAAAATATCAATATTTGGTTAATTTAAGAAAGTCTGAACTAGACTTTGAAGCAAATAGTGAATTTTTTCCTATATATAGAGCAGGGCAAACCTAAGGAACTAAGGAGTACATTTATGAATTATAGAAATAAAAATATTTGGATATTTAATCACTATGCTACTTACCAATATAAGAATGGTGCGGGAAGGCATTATTGGTTTGCTGAGAATTTAAAAAAAATGGGGTATGACGTAACTATATTCTGCGCAAATACCCATCATAACAGTAACGAATTTGTTGAGATTAGAAATGGAAAATTCGAAACTGACTTATTAAATGATATACCTTTTGTTTTTGTGAAAACTACATCTGCTATAGGAAATGGATTAGATAGAATAAAAAATATGTTTTTGTTTTATAAAAATCTATTCAGCGTTGCAAAAAGCTATATAAAACTAAAAAACAAACCAGATTTAATATTAGCATCCAGTGTACATCCATTGACGATGGTTGCAGGGATTCAATTGGCCAGAAAACTAAATATACCTTGTATCTGTGAAGTAAGAGATTTATGGCCGGAGGCAATATTCTCTTATGGAAAGCTTAAAGAATCTAGCTTCTTAGGAAAGGCATTAATAAAGGGTGAGCACTGGATATATAAAAACTCTGATGCAATGATTTTCACCAAAGAAGGTGATACGGACTATATCAAAGAGAGAAAGTGGGACATAGAGCAGCATGGTGAAATAGATTTAAATAAGTGCTTTTATATTAATAATGGACTCGATCTAAAAGCATTTGAGGAATCAATTGACTTAAATCAACTTGAGGATGAAGACCTTAGTTCTAATTCCTTTAATGTAGTTTATGTAGGTGCTATTAGACCAGTAAATAATGTAGGAAAGTTACTAGATACTGCAAAACTATTGAAATCACGCTCTGATATTAAATTTCTTATTTATGGGAATGGAAATGAATTAGAAAGCATTCGACACAGGGTTGAAAATGAGGGACTGGATAACGTTAAAGTAAAAGGACATGTTGATAGGAAATATATCCCTTATATATTAAGTAAGTCATCTGTTAATATACTTAATTATTCACAAAAACAATACAATTGGAGCAGAGGTAATAGTTCAAATAAGTTGTTTGAATATATGGCCTCGGGGAAACCTATCGTATCAACGGTTAAAATGGGTTATTCACCTTTACAGCAATATAACTGCGGGATTGAGCTAGAAAATGGGTCGCCTGAGGAACTTAAAGGGGCAATCTTAACAATTAAAGACTTGTCTAGTAAAGAGTATAATGAATTGGGTTTAAATGCTAAAAATGGATCAAGAAATTTCGATTTTCAAGTACATACAAATAAACTAAATAATGTAATAAAAGGTTTGATAGGAGAATGAGTAATGATTAATGTTATTGGATTAGGTTATATTGGTTTACCAACGGCTTTAATGTTAGCTAAATTCGGTCTTGAAGTTGTAGGAACAGATAGAGATATTGATAAAATTAATAGTTTGATGGATGGAAATTTGTTGATTGATGAAGAAGGAATAATAGAGTTATACGAAGATGCTAAACAAAATATTAAGTTTACCTCGGAGTACCAACATACACATACATATATTGTAACGGTACCAACACCTTACCAAAAGAAAAATAAAAAATTGGATCCTGAATTTCTTTTATCGGCTGTCGAAAGTGTTCTTGATGTATGTGATAAAGGTGCGACTATAATTATTGAATCAACAATATCTCCTGGAACAATTGATAAACATGTCCGTCCTTTAATAAGGGATAGAGGTTTTATTATTGGAGAAGACATTCATTTAGTTCATGCACCAGAAAGAATTATTCCAGGAAATATGGTGAAAGAGTTAACGTTAAATTCTAGAACTATCGGAGCAGATTGCAAAGAGATAGGTGAAAAAGTTAAAGGTTTATATTCTAGTTTTTGTAAATCTGACATAGTCGTTACCGATATAAGAACTGCTGAGATGACTAAGGTTGTGGAAAATACATATAGAGATGTTAATATTGCTTTCGCGAATGAGTTAGCCCAAATATGTCATTCAGATAATATGGATGTATATGAAATTATTAAAATAGCTAACAAACACCCAAGAGTAAATATATTAAACCCTGGTCCAGGGGTTGGTGGCCATTGTATCTCAGTTGACCCTTGGTTTTTAGTTGGTGATTATCCTGAATTGACAAACTTAATAAAAGTAGCTAGGGTTACGAATGATTTCATGCCAAACCATGTACTAAAGCGAATCAAACAAATAATGAATGAACACAATTTAAGAGATATTTCAAAAATAGGTCTATATGGGTTGACATATAAAGAGGACGTCAATGATACAAGAGAGAGTCCAACCTTACAATTGATAAATAATTTAGAGGATAATTTAGCATTCGGTATAAAAGTATTTGATCCATACGTTAAAGAAGAATTGGTTGACAACCAGTATATGGACTTTGATGCTTTTTTACAAGATATAGAAATTGTTGTACTAATGGTGGGGCATCAGCATATAAAGAATAATGAATCTTATGTGGAGAACAAAATAGTATTAGATACTAAAAACATATTCGAAAATAATAAAAATTATCATAAATTGTGAAAGTAGATGGGAGAGTATATATGGATGCAATTTCAGAATTAAAAGCTAATTTTGAGAAGTTGTCAGTAGTGGGGCTTGGATATGTTGGATTACCTTTAGCTATTGAATTCTCAAAAGTATTCAATGTAGTAGGTTTTGATATTAACGAGGGTAAAATCCTTAACTATAATAATGGAATAGATGTTACTAATGAAGTTGGAAATGATGCTATAAAGCAGACAAGTTGTACATTTACAAGTGATGAAGATTATTTAAAGGAATGTAAAGTACATATTGTATCAGTACCTACTCCAATTAATAGCGATAAAACGCCAAATCTTAATCCGGTGATTGAAGCTACAAAAATCGTTGGTAGGAATATGAAAAAGGGATCGGTAATCGTATATGAATCAACTGTTTACCCTGGTACTACAGAGGAAATTTGCGTACCAATCTTAGAAAAGATTTCTGGATTAAAATTCAACATAGATTTTCATATTGGATATTCGCCTGAGCGCATCAATCCAGGTGACAAAGTAAACACTTTGACCAAAATAAAAAAGGTTGTGTCAGGATCCAGTGGTGAAATATTGGAATTCGTGGCTCAAATGTATGAATCTATTATTGAAGCTGGTGTACATAGAGCTGAAAATATAAAAGTTGCTGAAGCATCTAAAATAGTAGAGAACTCACAACGTGATATAAATATAGCGTTTATGAATGAACTATCAATGGTTTTTAATAGAATGGAGATAGACACGAGTGCAGTTCTAGAAGCTGCTGGAACAAAATGGAATTTCATGAGATTTACCCCAGGTTTAGTTGGAGGACATTGCATTGGAGTAGATCCTTATTATTTTATTTATAAAGCTGAGCAACTGGGGTATCATTCTCAAATTATACTCTCTGGTAGAAAAATCAATGATAGCATGGGAGCTTATGTAGCTAATAATGTAATAAAATGCATTATAAAAAATGACAAAAATGTTAAAGGTGCTAGGGTTGCAATCCTGGGTGTTACATTTAAAGAGAATGTTGCAGATGTGAGGAATTCAAAAGTCTTTGATGTAGTTAATGAGCTTTTAGATTATGGAGTAGAGGTACTAGTATGTGATCCAAAGGCAAATAAAGAAGAGGTATACAACGAGTATAACTTAAATTTACAAGAATTTGGTGAATTGAAGGACATAGATGTTGTCATTGCTGCGGTAAACCACGATGAATATAAAGAGTTAAACATAGATAGTTTTATAGAATTGTTTAAAGAAGGAAAACCTATACTATTTGACTTGAAAAAGGCTTATGAGAAAAATGATTACATAGATAGGGGGTTTGATTACTGGAGTTTGTGATTTCAATGTATTTACTTTATCTATCTTAAGGTGTTGATTATGTTTGGAATATAGAGGAGATTTAAGTGAAAAAAAGATAAATATATTAATTTATTTCTGCATAGCTGCAAGTGTATTTTTGCCAGTTATGCAGGTATTTATACCTAGTGTGATGTACAAATCAACTTTTTCATTCTTATTTATTCTTTGGGCATTATATTCACTAAATAATAATAATTATTGGATAAAAAAGAATTTGCACTTGCACTTGTTTGCATTCTTTATTCTCTTTCAAATATTATTTTATGAATTACTTGGGTTTAGTGATATAAATTTAATAAATTTAGTACCCACAATATTTTTTATTGTGAGTGCATATGTAGGTTATTTTTATTTAAACTTAAACGACCAAGATGTGGATAAAAGTGTGATAAAGATAACAACAATCTTAGTCATAATTACATCCATCACAACAATATGGGGGTTAATGAGATATCCTAATGCTGTGAGAAGCTTGACAAGTACTTCTCAGGATAAAGATATGCAGCAAACACTGTATGCCATGAATATAAGTAGTTTTGATTTCACTTATTCCTTAGTGATTGTTCTTCCTTTACTGTTTATAATGTTGCTAACAAGAACTAAAAAGTACTATCCGATATGGGAAAAATTTATTGTTTTCTGTATTTCGTTATTGTTTCTAGTGGTTATATTTAATTCGAAGTTTCTAATATCATATATACTTCTTGGGATGTCGTTCTTAGTAAGTTTATTCTCAGTAATACGGAATACGTTCTTTTCTGCAATATTAATTACTATAAGTAGTATTCTAATTTTATTTATATCCCCAACATTAATAGTTTTCATGCTAGATATTATTAGTAATAACACTGACTCATTGTTGATTATTAATAAAATCGCAACAGTGAAACAAATAATTGAAAGTGGTTATAACCTCTCATTAATAGGGAGTAGATACGATTATTTTTTATTAAGCTTTAGTTCTTTTGTGGACTCACCTATATTTGGTGTAGGAGCTTATTATAAAGACGAGTATACTTTAATTGGAGGTCACTCACAGTTAATGGATGACTTGGCTAGATATGGTATTGTTGGTTTCGTATTATACATGGGGTTAATGATTGGTTTTATAAGGAATAATATCAACAAACTAAGACATTATAAAATAAAAAACGCAATGTTTTACTCTTATGTGATTTTCTTTCTACTAAACTTTTTAAATCCTGCAAGAAGCTTCATTTTCAGTCTACTATTTTTTATACTTATACCCGCATTAGGTAGGTATGTTGATAAAAAATTCCATTACTAAACTAATATTAAAGCAGAGGTAAAAAAATATGAATAAAAGAATTGGTGTTTGTGGGTCATTGGCCTTTCATACTAATCAAATAGACGGACAAACAATTAAAACAAAAAATGTTTATGATGAATTGATTAAATATAATCAATTCAGCCGTATATTCACAACAGATACTTTTGGGTGGAGAAAGAATCCTGTTAAATTGTTGATCAATGCAGTATTAATGTTCTTTAAATCTGATATTCTGATAATTCTTCCAGGGAAAAATGGTTTGGGTGTCTTTATAAGGTTATTTGTATGGTTAAACTTATTTAGTAAGAAGAATATTCGTTACATTGTTATAGGTGGATGGTTAAGTGAATACATAGACCAAAACCCAGGGATATCTAAGTATCTTAATAAATTAAATGGAATTTATGTAGAATCCTTGAAAATGAAGAGCGATTTAGAAACAAGAGATATAAAAAACGTTAAACATATGCCTAACTTTAAGCGCTTAGATAAAACACATATTATAGACTACAACACAAGACAAGGTCCACCATATCGGTTTTGCACTTTCTCGAGGGTAACCAAAAGTAAAGGGATTGAGGAGGCAATTAAAGCAGTAACTGCAATGAATTTTGAATATGGGTATGACTTAATTAATCTGGATATTTATGGTCCTGTAGATCCCCAATTCAAAGAGAGAATGGAGGATTTAATCAAGGTATCAAATGCTTCAGTTAAATACAAAGGAACTGTTGATCATAACGCTACTCCTAAGACGTTACAGCGCTATAAAAGCTTGTTATTTCCAACCTTTTACGAAGGAGAGGGGTTTCCTGGAACATTTATAGATGCATTTAATGTAGGACTGCCAGTAATAGCTTCAGACTGGAAATATAACAATGAGATTATCCAAGATGAGGTTAATGGATTACTCTTTCCTGTAAACGATGTTAAATCCTTACAGAGTAAGATTATTAAGCTAATTGAACTTAATAATGAAGATTACAAGATCATATGTGAGAATGCTCTAAGTACATCTGATCTTTATAGAGCAGAAGTAGTGATACATAAGTTTGTTGAAGATCTTCTTTAGTGAATAAAATTGTAGCTTTATAAATGAATAAAGCTTACTTACACTTAAATAAGGGAGTTTTATTATGGATGTCTTATATATTTTGGATGACCAACTAATTACAGGAGGAGCACAAATCTCAACAAGTATAATAGGGAATCACTTATCAGAAGAGGGACTTAGAATTGGAATAATCACTCCAAAATTAAATACGAATTTAATTGAATTGAATCCAAACATTGAGTTATATGAAGTAAGTAAATTCTCAAGGTTCCCAAATGTAAAGCAGCCATTAAAAATCTTACTCTTAATGAAGGAACTTAGAAGGTTAATTAATTCATTAGAACCTAAAGTAATACATACCCAAATGGTTGGTTCTAGTGTTGCTGTTAGCCTATTAAAGAAATTTGGTCTCATTCCAAGAGGTACTAAATTAATTTATAGTAATAGAGAACAGTTTGAAAGCTATCATAGAGTTATAAAAACCTTACTAAGAAATACAGTTGCTAAAGAGTTCAATGTTATTGTTTGCACTACAAACGTAAACGCTAATGACTGGAAAGAGTTTGTTGAAAATGAAAATGTTGTAATAATACCAAATACAACAGGGTATTTATATAAAAACTATGACACTGAACAAGAGGTTAGTGTTAAAAAGCAATACAATATAAATATTAATGATATGGTAATAGGATTTGTTGGGAGAATGAATGAGGTCAAAAATTGGCCACTAGCAGTTGAAATTAGTCAAAAGTACTTACAACGAAAGAACAGAAAAGTGATATTTGTTATCGGTGCAAATTCCGAAGGTGAATTCGAAAAGGCAAATGAAATCACGTCAAGTTTAAAAGAAGAGTTTGGCGATAAGTTTGTGTTTTTCATTAATAAAAATCAAGAAGAAATGAGCAAAATTTATTACCTAATGGATATATTAGTTGTTACTTCTAATATGGAGTCTTTTGGAAGGATGGCAATTGAGGCCATGTCCAGAAAATGTGCTGTACTCTCAAGAGATGTTGGTGGGTTAACCGAAGTAGTTGAAAGAAAAAGTAATTTACTAGAGGCTAATAGTATAAGTTTTATAAATATGTTAGATAAATATTATCGTAATCCAGACTTACTAAAAAAAGATAAAGAATGGTTTTATGATAAGTATGATAAGAAATATTCTTCAAAACAGCATTTTAAATTATATAATGAACTCTATGAGAGGTTTCTTTAGTAGTTGTTTGACTATGAAGGCTCTTATAATGAGTAAATTTATACTAGTGAGGTAGTTACATGCTCAATCTACTATATAGAATAAACTTTAGTGTGAGAAGGTTGAAAGTTTACTTTATCTTGAGTAGTATCGCAAATCTTGTGATTACTACTTTTTATAAATTTAGCTTTAAATTTAAGAATAGTGGGGTTAACCATAAAGAGAGAGAAAAGAAAATAATTGTATCCTTAACAACTTTTCCGGGTAGAATTAATGTAGTTTGGATTGCAATAGAATCACTACTAAGACAATCAGTTAAACCAGACAAAATTATATTATGGCTAGCGGACAGTCAATTCGATAGTATTGAGAGCTTACCAAAACGATTACAGGCGCAGCAAAGCAGAGGGTTAACCATAAAATTCTGTGAAGATTTAAGGTCACACAAGAAGTATTATTATACATTTAATGACTATCCTAATGATTTAATTATTACAGTTGACGATGATGTAATTTACCCCACAAAGACTGTTGAGGTACTAGTAAACACTCATGTAAAGCATCCATATAGTATATGCTGTAATAGAGGACATTTAATGACCTTGAATAAAGATAACACTTTAAAATCTTATAAGAATTGGGGTTATAATCCACTTGATTTTACTGGACCATCTAAATTTTTGTGCCCAACAGGGGTAAGTGGAGTACTATATCCCCCGAATTCTGTAAACCAAGAAGTGTTTAACAGAGAAAATATAAGATCCTTATGCTTTTATGCAGATGACCTTTGGTTAAAGGTAATGTCACTAATGAACAACACACAAGTTGTTAAAACTAAAGATTTTCCACACTATCTATTTACAATTAGTACAAGCCAAAAAGAATCACTAGGTCAACTAAATATCGAAAACAACCAAAATGATGAACAGTTAATTAACTTATTACATACTTATGATATTCAACTAAACAATCAATTAATAAAAGATCTAAGTTAAGTTACTCGCTTTAAATATATGTAATAACTTATGTCTTTATTATTAGAAAGATAAGGAATGAGGATTAAATAAATGTCATTAACTGAAAAAGCTATTAGTGGAGCCAAGTGGACGACTACTTCTACTTTTGTGGTAATTATTGTACAATTTTTGCAATTATCCATATTGGCAAGGGTTTTAGGTCCAACTGCTATTGGTTTAATGGGGATGATTATGATTGTATTGGGTTTTGCACACGCCTTCCTAGATATGGGGATTTCGAATGCGATAATTCATAAACAGGATACTACTAAAAAAGAGTTATCGAGCCTATATTGGTTTAATCTATTTGCAGGTATCTTAATTTTCGTGACTATAATAACTATAACCCCACTCATTGTTACTTTTTTTCAAGAGCCTCAATTACAGAGTTTGATATATTGGGCTTCTTTGATTTTTTTAATAACTCCTTTCGGTCAACAATTTCAGGCTCTTGCACAAAAGAATTTAAAATTTGACACTCTTTCAAAAATAGAAATGGGTTCAATAATAACGGGTAGTATATTTACTGTTAGTTGTGCTTTCTTTGGATTTGGAGTTTTAAGTATCGTTTGGGGCCAATTGATTACTGCAGTATTTAGGACATTAAATTTAGTGATTTTAGGTTGGAATAAATGGAGGCCGTCTTTTCATTTCGCTAAAAGAGATCTTAATGATTATTTAAAGTTCGGTTTGTATCAGGTAGGGGACAGAACTGTAAACTTTTTTAACTCTAACTTTGATTATATGATTATTGGTAAATTTTTGGGTCCTGAAGCATTAGGTTATTATACTCTAGCTTACAACATAATAATATTACCGATATCGAAATTAAATCCAATTATTACAAGAGTTGCATTTCCGGTTTTTGCTAAAATACAATCAGATACAATTAAATTAAAAACGGGTTATTTAAAAGTTATTAATCTTTTATCTCTTGTTAATTTCCCTATTTTTTTCGGTATAGGAGTTACTGCTAGTATGTTCGTACCTTTATTTTTTGGAGATGGATGGGCACCTACAATAATACTAATACAGATATTAGCTGGAGTTGGGTTACTGAGGTCTGTTAGCAATCCTATAGGCTCCTTATTATATGCAAAAGGTAGAGCAGACTTAGGCTTTAAATGGAACCTATTTAAGACAATAAGTTTAGTACCAGGTTTAATTTTAGGGCAGTATTTAGGGAACATCTATGGAGTAGCTATAGCAATGTTAGTATTACAAATAATTTTTAGTTCGCTCCTATATGTGATAATAATAAGAAAGTTGCTGGGGAATTGCTTTAAAGAATACTTTAGAAGCATAATACCCTCTCTTTGGATTAGTGTTGTGATGGCATCTATACTGATTCTAATTAACAATACAATTAAAATTGAAAGTTTAGGTTGGCTTATATTTACAGTTGTTTTGGGGGGCTTCATTTATATATCTTTATTGATGATTTTTGAAAGGAAAATCGTAACTAATTTAAAAAATCTCTTTATCAAGAGAGGTAGAGATCAAAAATTCAGCACTTAATACAACAGCTTACCCAAGAGACTAAGTGTTTATTTACTTATCCTCTTGGGTGTTTCTATTAATATTGATACCCATACCCCGAAAAATCCAAAGTCTTCACCTCATAATAATCCTTCAACACAATCATAGCCCCACCCAACGAACAAGCCTGCCTTCCAAGCGAAGAAGAAACCAGCTGCTCATAGTCATTGATCCTCGACGTGAGTCTTTCCTCTACTTGCTTCAATAATAGCGGATGGTGATGAATAAACTCACTATTCACAATCACCGTTTGCGGGTTAAAGATGTTAATCACATTGTTCAATCCCACTGCAACGTAGTCCACATATTCATCGATGGCTTCTCTGTATTCTTCCTCAAGATCTTCAATCTTTAACTCGTTTAAATTCACATCTTCTATCCCTAGTGCACTGACCTTTCGCTTCAAACTCTTCTCCGATGCATACCGTTCCCAGCAGCCTTTATTCCCGCATGGGCAGGGGAGGCCGTTTCGTTGAACGATCATATGGCCAATTTCTCCTGCGAAGCCCCGGGTTCCTCGGTTAATGGTGTTATCTTCTAAGATTCCTAATCCGATCCCTGAATACATCGTTACGCATAGTAGGTTCTCGCTCGGGTGCTGGAGTACTTGTTCGGCGTAGACGCTAAGGTTGGCGTTGTTGTCGATATAGACGGGCACGTCGTAGCGGTCTTCCATTTGTTGTTTGATGTCTGGGGCGGCCCAGCTTTGTTTGGGGGTGAAGACGACTTTGTGTTCGTTGTCGACGATGCCGTGTACGCCTAGGCCAATCCCAACCAGTTGATGGGGGGTAAATTGACTGCTGTGCGTTTCGATGATGTGATCGATTTCGTGTAAGATGTTGTCCATTGTCTCTTGGTTGCTGCTGCAGCTTTGTAGGTGATAGGTCTGTATTGGTTTCCCTAATAGGTCGGTTACTTGTACTAGTGTGACGGGGGCGTCGATATCAATTCCTAGCGTGAATCCGGATTCTGCGTTCATTCGGATGAGGATTGGTTTTCGACCGCCGTTTGATACGTCTGATGGTTTTTCTACGATTAGTCCTTCTTCCAACATCCGGTTCACTTGGGCAGATACGGTTGAGCGGTTGAGCCCTGTGAGGCGGGATAGCTCAATTCGGGAGATTTCTCCTTTTTCAATAATCTGTTCGATAAGCAGTCTTCGGTTCAATACGCGGATGTAGGAGGCATCTCCTGTACTCATTCATGAAACCCCTTTCAAAAAACTCTTGATATTCTGACATCTTGCTTATATTATAATACTAACAGTTTGTTGGGTAAACAAACAAACTAATTTTTGGAAACGAAAACAAGGAAGTGGGAAGGGGATTTTCAAACATGAAGAAGTGGTTGGGAGCTTTGATGATGGTCACCTTGAGCTTTGGGTTGCTTGTCGGTTGTGGGAATGAAGATTCAGAAGCGAGTGGGAAAGGTGATGAGGCTTCATCTGGTAAGGAATTGAAGCTTGCGCACAACTTATCTGAAGATCACGCGGTTCATAAGGCGCTTGTGAAGTTCAAAGAAGGGGTCGAAGAGAAGACGGACATGTCGGTGAAGATTTTTGCGAATGGGGTTCTTGGTAGTGAGAAGGAAGTGTTGGAGCAGTTACAGAGCGGTGCAGTAGATATGACAAAGGTAAGTGCTGGCGCGCTTGAGAGCTTCTCAGATGAATATTCCGTGTTCTCGCTTCCTTACATTTTCGAGAGCAAGGAGCATTACCATAAAGTGATGGGGTCTGATATTGTTCAGGGAATCTATCAGTCTACTGAGGATAAAGGGTTTCGGGGCTTAACGTATTTCGACGCTGGTGCACGTAGCTTCTATACGAAAGACACGCAAATTGAAACGCCGAGTGATCTGGATGGGTTGAAGATTCGTGTGATGGATAGTCCCACTGCAATCAAGATGGTTGAGCTTATGGGTGGGACACCAACTCCAATGCCATATGCTGAAATCTATACAGCGTTGCAACAAGGGGTTGTTGATGGTGCGGAGAGTAACCCGACTGCTTTGACGACTGGAAAGCATGGGGAAGTTTCGAAAGCGTTCTCAAGAAATGAACATACGATGATTCCAGATATTGCAATCATTAGTCAGAAGACGTGGGATAGCCTTTCTGAAGAACAGCAGCAAGCCTTCACAGAAGCGGCAGAAGAAGCGACGGACTACCATCGTGATGTGTGGAATGAAGCAGTTGCCAAGGCAGAAGAGGAATCGAAGGAAATGGGCGTTACGTTCTATGAAGTTGACAAGGAGCCGTTTATCGAGGCGGTGCAGCCAATGTTTGAAGAGGCGAAAGAGGACGAGCGGATTGCAGAGATTATAAATGGCATTAAAGAGATGAACTAATACGTACTTTGGAATAGATAACGAGGAGGCGGAGGACATTGTTATATCCAATAGATACCCTTACAAGAAGCAAGAAGAACCTTGACGGAGTTTGGAACTTTCAAGTCGATCGAGACGGTAGCGGCAGGTCACAGAGTTGGTACAATGGACTGCCGTCTCCGATTCAAATGCCAGTGCCATCAAGTTACAACGATATCACGACGTCCGCCGAACTAAGGGATTTCATTGGGGATGTGTGGTATGAGTGTCGTCTATACATACCAAGGGATTGGAAGAAGGACAACGTGTTCCTGCGCTTCGGTGCCGTGGCCCATACAGCAGAGGTGTGGGTGAACGGGGAGCTGGTAGTGGAGAACCGTAACGGTTTTTTGCCTTTTGAAGCGGAGATTACGAATCTAGTAAGGCAGGAGGAAAAACTTCACATTAGTGTTCGTGTGAACAATGAATTGACGTGGGAAATGCTGCCGCCTGGAGAGATTGTAACCAAAACATTACCGGATGGGCGAGTAGAGAAAACGTTGCATCAGCAACATGATTTCTTCAACTATGTAGGAATTCATCGGCCCGTGTACTTGTACACGAAGCCGGATGTGTCTATAGAGGATGTAGTTGTAGACACAGAGTTCACGGGTGATGTCGGGCATGTACATGTCGGCGTAGAGACGAAAGGGGAAGCTGCTTCAATAACGCTTACGGTTCAAAATCGAGACGGTGAAGTCGTTGCTGCAGGGAGTGGCGACCATGCTACTCTTGACATTCCATCCGTCCAGCTCTGGTCTCCAAATCATCCATACTTGTACCTGTTGCACTGTAAGCTATTCTATGAGAATGGAGAGTTGCTTGATCATTACGTGGTTTCCGTTGGTGTGAGGACGGTTGAAGTGAAAGACCGCCAAGTTTGGTTGAACGGTTCGCCGGTTTACTTGACTGGTTTCGGCAAGCATGAAGATGCAGATGTGCGTGGGAAAGGGTACGATGCCGTTACGAATGTGCGAGACTTCAATCTTATGAAAGAATGTGGGGCTAACTCGTTTCGGACTTCCCATTATCCGTATGCGGAAGAGATTCTTCAGCTGGCAGACGAGATGGGTTTCCTTGTTATTGATGAGACATCAGCCGTTGGATTATTGAGTCAAGGGGTTCCTGCCACAGGGGAGTTAGAGCCGGTGTTCTCTAATGGTCGAATTACGAAGGAGCTTAAGAATTATCATGTGGACACAGTGAGACGTTTGATTGAGCGAGACCGGAATCATCCGTGTGTGATCATGTGGTCTATCTCCAACGAAGCTTCTACGATGGAAGAGGAAGCGATTCCTTATTTTCAAAGAATCATTGATGAAGTGAGAGCGCTTGATACTCGGCCGATTATGAACGTAAATCTGATGTTGATTGAGCCGGAGCGGTGCGAGGTCTCGCCTCTTGTGGATGTGATTGGCTTGAATGTGTATTTTGGCTGGTACTCAACACCTGGGGATTTGGTGAAGGGAAAAGAAGACTTGCACGACTATTTATCGAGATGGGAAAGTCATCATCAGCAGCCGGTGATGATTACAGAGTATGGCGTAGATACGATTGCGGGGTTGCATAAATCGCCGCCCGTCATGTTCTCGGAAGAGTTTCAAGTCGAGTTCTTGGCTACCTATCATGCGGTGTTCGATATGTTCTCAAATGTCGGTGGGGAGCATATTTGGAACTTTGCGGACTTTATGACGAAGCAGGATACGGTGCGTGTGGATGGGAATAAGAAAGGACTGTTTACGCGGAACCGTCAGCCGAAGATGGCTGTTCACAGTGTAAGGGAACGGTGGAAGTCGCTGAAAGTGGGGAGGGGATAACGGTGGTACGAACGATTAAGCAGACGCTAGACCGAATCATTCTTTTTGTCAGCTCCGTTCTGACAGGCATCCTCGTTGTGGGTGCCATTTGGCAGGTGGCGAGTCGCTATTTATTCAATGCGCCGAGTACGTTTACGGGTGAGCTACTTCGCTTCTTACTCGTGTGGACGGCGATATTGGGTGCGAGTTACGCCTTTGGGACGAATCAGCATTTGGCGCTCACGTTCTTGAAGAACAAGATGAAGGGAAAGCAGCGGGTGGTCGTCCGTGTCATTAACGACTTGTTTATCGTTGGCTTTGCAATGTTGATTATGGTGCGGGGTGGAATGGAGGTCGTCTCCATTACAATGAGTCAACGTACGCCGATTCTCGATATTCCTATGGGGTATGTTTATTCCATCGTTCCGATTTGCGGTGTGATTATCGTCATCTATAAGCTTCTACAAATACCTGATTATAAGCTTGAATTGACGGGAGAGGAGGGATAAGAGATGGATCCTACGATACAGGCGATTCTTGTATTGTTCGGTTTGTTTTTTCTATTGTTAGCGATTGGGGTACCGATTTCAGTCGGGATTGGCGTTTCTTCCTTTGTAACCGCTTTAACGGTTGTGCCGTTAGACGTAGCGGTCTTTACAGCGGCTCAGAAGATGGTTCAAGGGATTAATAGCTTCGCCTTGCTGGCGGTTATCTTCTTTATTCTATCTGGGAGCATTATGAACAACGGCGGCATTGCCATTCGCCTTATTAATTTGGCGAAGCTTATTGGCGGTAGGTTGCCAGGGTCGTTGGCACATACAAACGTAGTAGGCAACATGCTGTTTGGTTCCATTTCTGGTTCCGCCGTCGCGTCGGCAGCGGCAATTGGAAAGGTGATGACACCGTTACAGGAAAAGGAAGGATACGACAAATCTTATTCCGCAGCGGTGAATATTGCATCGTCACCAGCTGGGTTGTTAATCCCACCGAGTAGTGTGTTGATTCTCTACTCATTGGTGAGTGGGGGAACGTCCATTGCGGCGTTGTTCATTGCAGGGTATTTGCCAGGTATCTTGATGGGGTTTTCCGTTATGCTCGTTGCGTATTTTATTGCGAAGAAGCAATCGTATCCAGTTGCAGAACGGCCTACATTCTCTGAAGGGTTCAAAGTGGTCTTGGATGCGATTCCGAGTCTCATGCTGATTGTGTTGGTTATTGGAGGAATCGTGGCTGGGGTCTTCACAGCAACGGAGGGAGCGGCGGTTGCCGTACTCTATTCCATCATTCTCTCCTTCTTCTATAAGGAAATTAAACTGAAAGATATTCCTGAAATCCTGAAAGAAACCGTCGTCATGACGGGGATTGTCCTCTTCTTGGTCGGAGCCTCTTCCATCATGTCTTGGATTATGGCCTTCACACAAATACCGACCGCTCTAAGCGAACTTCTTCTCTCAACATCCAGTAATCCTATTGTCATTCTACTCATCATGAATCTGATCTTGTTGATTGTCGGTACGTTCATGGACTTAACTCCAGCCGTCCTTATCTTTACACCGATTTTCTTGCCAATTGCGACGGAGCTTGGGATGGATCCGGTACACTTTGGGATCATTCTCGTCTTCAACCTTTGTATTGGGATTATGACCCCACCTGTAGGAAGCGCCTTGTTTGTTGGGTGTAGCGTAGCCAACGTGTCCATTGAATCGGTCCTACGCCCACTGACGAAAATGTTCGTTGCGTTAATTGCATCCTTATTAGTCATTACGTATGTACCATGGATTAGCCTCGTATTGCCGAGATTGTTCGGACTACTCAATTAGAAGGAGCGTTGTTACTTTGATTAAGTTGTTGGATTTTAAGCTGCACACAGAGGAGAATAATTGCCTGACATTTACGAGCGGAGACGAAGAAGTGAGTCTGTATGTATTGGAAGAAGACGTGTTCCGTGTCTTTATCCCTTTCGATAAGAACCATTCCATGCAACATACGTGGATCATTGCGCCTGGTGAGGAGGATATTCCAGCAAGTGGGCGTAATCGATTTGATACGACACCGTTTACCTTGCCTGCTTATGAGGTCTATGAGTGTGAGAACACCGTGACCGTTGAAACGAACCGTCTTCGTGCTGTTGTTCATTTAAGCGGGTTTTCTATTGATTGGTACGGAAATGTGTCAGGTCAATGGGTGAAGATTGCGGGAGACCGGAAGACGCAAGCCTATAACTTTAAGCGTATGCTAGGAGAACGTGTGCTTCATTATATGGAGCGTTCACCGGATGAGCGTTATTACGGACTTGGGGAAAAGGGTGGCCCCATGAATCGCTATGGTAAGCGGTATCAAATGAGAACTATCGATGCGATGGGCTATGATGCTGAGACGACGGACCCCCTCTACAAGCATATTCCGTTCTATATGACATACTCGGAAAGTTCCGGTCTTGCCTATGGCATGGTGTACGACAACTACTCAGACAGCATCTTTGATATGGGAGCGGAGTATGATTATTACCACAAACATTTTCGCTACTATCAGGCGGAAAAGGGGGATTGCGACTACTACTTCATGCTTGGTCCTAAGGTAAAGGACGTGGTCGAGCGCTATACGTGGCTAACGGGGCAGATGATTCTACCACCAAAGTGGAGTCTTGGCTATTCTGGTTCAACGATGACCTATACAGATGCACCAGATGCTCAGGAGCAACTGAAGAAGTTTGTGGATTACTGTAAGGATTACGATATTCCATGTGACTCGTTCCAACTTTCATCCGGCTACACGTCCATTAAAGATAAGCGATATGTGTTTAACTGGAACACGTCAAAGGTGCCTGAGCCTAAGAAGATGACGGGTTACTTTCATGACCATGGGATCAAAGTGTGTGCCAATGTGAAGCCGTGCCTGCTTGATGACCATCCGATGTATGAACAGTTGGAGAAGGATCGGTTGTTTGTACACAACGAGCGTTTTAACGAACCGGAGACTTCCCAATTTTGGGATGCGCTAGGGTCTTATCTTGATTTCACAAACGATGCTACGATTGCGTGGTGGAAGGAACAGATTAAAGCCCAGCTACTAGAGTACGGGATTGATTCTATATGGAACGACAATAACGAGTATGAAATTTGGGACGAAGCAGCGATGGCACATGGGTTTGGTTCAACGATTCCCATGAGCTATGTTAAGCCGATTCAAACACTTCTGATGATGAAAGCGTCCTATGAGGCACAGAAAGAACATGCGCCAAACGACCGGCCTTACTTGATCTCTCGTTCCGGTATGCCCGGCATGCAGCGCTACGTGCAAACGTGGTCAGGGGACAATTATACGGATTGGAAGACCATTCGCTACAACCTAAAGATGGGCTTAAGCCTAAGCCTGTCAGGGGTATACAACTTCGGACATGACGTAGGCGGATTTGCAGGGAAAGCGCCAGAGCCTGAATTGTTTGTTCGATGGATTCAAAACGGGATCTTCCACCCGCGCTTCACCATTCACTCGTGGAATGAGGATGCGAGCGTGAACGTACCCTGGATGTACCCCGAATATGCGGATTCCATTCGAGAATTAATGAAAGAACGCGTGAAGTGGACGCCTTATTTCTATCATCTCATGTACCGGGCTCATAAGCATTACGAACCTTTGTTGACGCCTACATTCTACTATTTCCAAGATGACGGAAGAACGTTCGAGGAAAATGATGAGTTCATGGTTGGGGAGGACCTACTGATCGCGAATGTGATGGAGAAGGGACAATCCGTTCGTGACGTGTACTTGCCGGCTAACGCTAACGGTTGGTACGACATGAATGGGGGCAACTTCTACGAAGGTGGGCAAACGGTTTCGGTCTCGGCAGAGCTAACTGAGATTCCGATGTTTGCGGTTGGTGGTTCGGCCTTTCCGATTCGGGATGGAGAAATTTCGTTTACAAATAAAGAAGACAACAGCCGTGGGGTGATTGTCTATCCGCATCAGGGTAAAGGCAATCGTCAGTTCCGCTTCTATGAAGATGATGGTGAGAGCATGGAGTATACGAAGGGGAATTATGCGTTCTTGTCCGTTGAATTGGAGACAACCTTGGATTCCGTCACGGTGAAGGTAAACTGGGAAGGTTCGTACCAGCCTCCATTTTCAGAAGTAACGGTCTATGTCCTGGAGTCTGAATCTCGTGATGTTCATGTACCCGATGGACAGAAGTTGGAGTCGAACGTGTACGTCGTCCGTTCATTGCAGGGGGAGGTAACGTCATGACCGTTATTCCGGACCATTTTCTATTAAACAATCAGTATAGCAAAGAACTCTATCATAGCTATGCGAAGCAGTTGCCGATCGTGGACTTTCACAACCATCTGCCACCAGAGCAAATTTCAGCGGACCAACAGTTTGATACGATTACCGACGTCTGGCTCGGCGGTGACCATTACAAGTGGAGGTTAATGCGGGCGAATGGAATCCATGAACACTATATTACCGGGGATGCGACGAAGAAGGAGAAGTTCATGGCTTGGGCCGAGACGGTGCCGAATACCCTTGGCAACCCTTTGTTTCACTGGACGCATATGGAGTTGAAGCATTTCTTCCAAATTGATGAGATGTTGTCGCCTTCAAATGCGGAGGGAGTGTGGGTACGTGCGAACGAGCAGTTGAGGCACGAATCCATGTCGGCTCGGAATTTGCTCCTGAACAACAAAGTCGAATTTGTGGGGACGACGGATGATCCTGCTGATGATTTGGCGCATCACGAATCGTTGCAGAAAGAGGGTTTCCTTGTGAAGGTGTCGCCTTCTTTCCGTCCAGACTCTGCGCTTGCCATTGAGAGTGATGGGTTCATGGATTGGGTCAGTCGTTTGGAGCAGAGTAGCGGCGTTTCGGTTTCGAACTATGGGGCGTTTTTAGATGCGTTACAGGGGCGCATTCACTACTTTGATAAACGAGGATGTCGTGCATCTGACCATGGGTTAAATGTAATGGTGTACGAGGATGCGACTGAGGAACAGGTCGGAGTTATTTTCGATAAGCGTCGTAATGGGGAGGCGCTATCGGTGAAAGAAGTGGCACAGTTCAAGACGTATACGCTGCAGAGGCTAGCGGAGTGGTATTCGGAAAAAGGGTGGGTAATGCAGCTCCACCTTGGGCCATTGCGGAACAACAATAGCCGGATGTACGAACGCCTTGGCAAGGATAGTGGCTTTGATTCAATCGGAGACCGACTTGTGGCTGAGCCGTTGTCTCGATTCATGGATTGCTTGGAACGCGAGGGAAACTTGCCCAAGACGATTCTTTACTGCTTGAATCCGAGGGATTATTACATTCTGGCAACGATGGCGGGGAATTTCCAAGATGGCAGCATGCCTGGGAAGATTCAACTCGGCACGGCTTGGTGGTTCAATGATCACGTAGACGGGATGGAGAAGCAAATGTCGATTCTCGCAAACACGGGGCTTATTAAACATTTCGTTGGAATGCTAACCGATTCTCGCTCGTTTCTATCATTCTCTCGTCACGATTACTTTAGAAGGATTCTTTGCAATCTGCTCGGAAGCTGGGTGGAGAAAGGGAGCGTCCCACCTGATATGAATCTACTTCGTCAGTACGTTGAGGATATTTGCTATACCAATGCACGCACGTATTTCAACTTGTAGGAGGTCTCTATCATGGAAATGAGTTTTCGCTGGTATGGGGAGTCAGACCCCGTCACGCTGCAGCAAATTAAACAAATCCCGCAAATGAAAGGGATTGTATCGGCCATCTATGAGATTCCGCCTGGAGACGTCTGGCCGTATGACAAGATTGTTCAGCTGAAGGATACAATCGAACAGGAGGGGCTTCAGCTCAATGTGATTGAGAGTGTGCCCGTTCATGAGGACATCAAGTTGGGGCGGGACTCACGTGATACGTATATTGAGAACTATGTAACCACCCTTCGTCACTTGGCAAAAGCAGGCGTAGTAACGGTGTGCTACAACTTTATGCCGGTATTTGACTGGACGAGGACGAATCTGACAGCGGAGTTACCTGATGAATCAAACTCTTTAAGCTATGAGGAAGAAGTGGCGAGTAGGCTGAATCCGCTGGACGGCGAGTTGACTTTGCCTGGGTGGGACCTTTCGTATCAAATGGGAGAACTGGAAGGGATTTTAGCCGCTTATCAATCTGTTTCGGAAGAACAGTTGATGGAGAATCTGTTCTACTTTTTGGAACGGGTGATTCCAGTAGCAGAAGAGGTCGGAATCAATATGGCCATTCATCCAGACGATCCGCCATGGTCCATTTTAGGATTGCCGAGGGTGGTCACGAATGTAGAGAATGTCGTCAAACTATTGAACCGTGTGGACAGTCCACGCAATGGGCTGACGTTTTGCACCGGATCGTTTGGTTCTCTTCCCTCCAATGACTTAGTGGATATGATTGAGGCGGCCAAGGGGCGTATTCATTTCGTTCATGCGCGAAATGTGAAGTGGATTGGAGAGGCTTCTTTTCAGGAAACGTCCCATTCCGTTCATGATGGGTCACTGCCTATGGTAGCGGTGATGAAGAAACTGGTGGAAGTTGGCTTTGTAGGGCCTATTCGCCCCGACCACGGAAGGATGATTTGGGGTGAAGAAGGACGGCCGGGGTACGGCTTATATGACCGTGCTCTTGGAGCGACGTATTTGAACGGAATTCTAGACTGCATTCAACACAATTAGTGGGAGAGTGAGGACGATGAACCTACCATTTCAAGTAGATTTAGCTGGAAAAGTAGCTGTAGTTACAGGCGGAAGTGGCGTATTGGGAGCTGTGTTTTCCAGAGCGCTCGCAGCAAGTGGTGCAAAGGTCGCGGTGTTGGCGCGAAATGAAGAGAAGATTGAAGCGGTTGTATCGCAGATTGTAGAAGCGGGTGGAGAAGCGCGGGGGTTTAGTGTAGACGTGCTCGATAAGGAGCGGCTAGTGGAGGTTCGGACGGAAATTGTGGACCGTTTTGGTGAGGTTGATATTCTCGTGAATGGCGCGGGAGGCAATCATCCGAAGGCGACGACGAGCATGGAATACCATGTGCCAACGGAGGATGATTGCCAGACGTTCTTTAACCTTGATCCGTTAGCCGTGAATGAGTTGATGGCGTTGAATTTCTCCGGAACACTCATTCCAACGCAAGTGTTCGCGGAAGGGATGGTCGGGAAGGAAGGTGCAACGATTCTGAATGTGTCCTCCATGAACGCGTTCACACCGTTAACGAAAATTCCAGCCTATAGTGGAGCGAAAGCAGCGATTAGCAATTTTACGCAGTGGCTGGCTGTTCATTTTTCAAAAGTGGGAATTCGTGTGAACGCGGTGGCACCAGGGTTCTTTCTGACAGAACAGAATCGAGAGCTGTTGCTTGATGAAGAGGGGAATTTCAAGGAGCGTGCGAATAAGATTCTATCCCAAACACCGATGAATCGGTTTGGTGAGGCGGATGAATTGGTTGGGACATTGCTCTGGCTCGTGGATGCTCGGGCTTCAAGCTTCGTCAATGGTATCGTCGTTCCGGTCGATGGCGGCTTTTCGGCTTATTCTGGGGTGTAGGAGGGAAATCGAATGAAGTATTATCGCATTTTATCTCAGTTGATTGACCACAAGCTTACCGTTGTCGTTCGCGGAAATACCAAGGAAGAGGCGATTGCGGTGGGGCAGGCGTGCCTCGATGGTGGGGTGAAAAGCTTGGAAGTTACGTTTACGGTGCCGAATGCGGATGAGGTGATTGCACACTTTGCCGAACGGCCGGAAATTGTGGTTGGAGCAGGATCCGTATTGGATGCAGAAACGGCGCGCATCGCCATCCTTGCTGGAGCGCAATACATTGTAGGCCCATCCCTGAGTGAAGAGACCGCGGTCCTTTGTAACCGGTATCAAATTCCGTACATACCTGGGTGCTTCACAGTGAACGAGATGATTCGTGCCCTGGAATTCGGCGCCTCAGTCGTTAAGCTTTTCCCAGGACAGTCATTCGATCCTTCGTATATTAAAGCGGTCAAAGGCCCCGTACCACAGGTGGAAATCATGCCGACGGGTGGCGTCAACTTAGAAAACGTGCAGGAATGGCTGGATGCTGGCGCGATTATGGTAGGCGTTGGAGGAGAAGTGACGAAGCCCGCGAAGCACGGTGATTATGAAGGTGTGACGAAAAACGCCATGCAGTTCGTGGCAGCGATTGGGCAGGTGAACGTATGAGTCGAATTGTAACGTGCGGCGAGGTGATGATGCGTTACACCCCACCTGAGCATCAGCGGTTAAAAGAAGCGAGTAGTTTTCACATTTCCATTGGTGGGGCGGAAGCGAACGTGGCGGTGAATCTGGCGAATTTGGGACATGAGGTATCGCTACTTACTGCACTGCCTCACCATAATTTAGGGGAGAACGTTAGGCGATTTCTTCGAGGGCATGGTGTGGGTGTGGAGGCCGTTGTGCATCGAGAAGGGCGGCTCGGTACTTATTATATGGAGGAAGGCTTTGGACTGAGGAACGCTGACGTGATTTACGATCGGAGCTTTTCTTCATTTTCTAGGTTGAGTGGAGGGGAAGTGGACTGGAACCAGGTGTTTGAAGGATGTACGCTTTTTCATGTAAGCGGGATTACACCAGCACTCGGAGAAGTCTCTAGAGAACTGACCTTGATTGCGTTGAGTGAAGCGAAGAAGCGGGGTATTCTGGTTAGCTTCGATATGAATTATCGAAGTAAGTTGTGGGGAGTGGAAGAAGCGGCGGCTACTTATAAGGAAATCTTGCCGTTTGTGGACCGCTGCTTTATTGGGTACAAGGATTTCACGCTGCTGTTTGGGATGGAGGGTACGAGTCTCTTCTCTGAAGCGACGTTGAAGTCCCATTATGAAAGGTTTAAAGACATGTACGGAATTGGCGAGTTCGCCTGTACCAACCGCGTCGTACAAAGTGCCAATCAACACACGCTGCAAGGATTCTTTTATCGTGATGGAACCATGCACAAAACCGCTCCCGTAACGATGAACGTGCTCGACCGAGTCGGCGGTGGCGATGCATTCGCAGCTGGGGTGCTGCATGGATTGGAGAATGGATTCCACGAGCGAAAGATTGTGGAATTCGGCTTAGCTACCAGTGTTCTAAAACATACCGTTCGTGGTGATCATGCTCCGTTTTCCGAGGAAGAAGTGTTGCGGTGTCTGGAGAGTGGTGGAGTTGATGTGAGACGGTGAATGAAGATGTAGGTTTGAGACAAGGGGACAGGTACTCTGTCCCGATTCAAACTCATTTATGAGACGTTAAGACTAAAATTTAATCACAGGTTTCTTATCTCCTTAAAGAAGGAATGAGTGTGGCAACAACACTTTAAGGAGGATTTCATAATGGGAGCTATCAGTAAATTGTTACACAAACTAGTAGATGTCATTCTGTTTATTCCTCGAGCGATTATTCGATTGTTTAAGAAGGTTGTTTAATTGAAACGTATTCCGTTAAATGAATGCTGGATATACTAAGGTGTATCATACAAACTCACATAACTTCACGAACATGGGTGTCAGTAAGGTTTTATCTGACACCTTATTTAAATTCATTAGTAGGAGTTTAGAAGGATGAGCTGATAAAGAGAAAGGTAATCATATATTCTGGAGAGTATCATGTATAGGTCAAGAGGTGATGAATACTACAATAAAGGGTTCGCTCATATGAGCGAACCCTTTATTGATTACATATGTGTGGTGCGGCTAATGTTTAATAACGCATACTTATTCCAATCATTGAAATTGCTGAAGACTGAGCTGTTTGCAAAGTTTACTAGAAGCCTAGGTTATTATGAAGAAAGTTTAAGAAATATCATAGCCAGAAATGTTAATTTTATTCTGGCGCTTACACTAGGGTGTTTCTTATATTAAGAAGAATAAATATAACCATAAATAATACAAAATTTGTCTAAATTTGCTATATCTTTTATTCATTTAATAGTAATATAGTCTTAGGTATATATGGTTGTTGTCGATCAAACAAGAACTTTTCCAAGAAGGTGTATTTCTTTTTTATGCAAGGGAGCTTTCATAAATCTGGCAAAGAACTGATTCAATATTTTTAATTCGCAGTAACTTATGAGATTAAGAGGTGGGAATATGGGAGCAGAAATAATTGAAAATTTTAACCCTAACGATGCTAGAACTAATGGTGAAAGAAGACTGCTTAATTTATTTAAGGATAATCCTCGCTTTCGGGGATGGAAAGTCTTTGAACAACCGCACATAAACTCTATGAAACCGGATTTTGTTTTACTCCATCCGGAAAGAGGTATCATAATTATTGAAGTAAAAGACTGGAATTTACATTTAGATAGTTATGTACAGGGAGGATTTATAAAGGATAAAGACAGCAATTTACATAACAAAAACCCTATACAACAAGTCGAAAACTATAAGAAAGCCATTTTAAAATCTGAGTTAATGAACAGCGTAATCTTAGCTGAAGAGTTTGAGAAAGATTATTTCGGAGTTATAGAAACAGTTGTTTATTTTCATAATACTTCAGAAGATCAGGTTAATAAATTTTGTGCTTCAAATAAAAAATATACTAAGATTTGGACTGATAAAGATTTAGATAACCTACAGGACCTTAATTATAAACTGAACGCAAGACAATATACATATGCATTATCTAGCCGAAGGCCTACATCTAAATTTAATCAAAAGGGATTGCTTGCAGAGTTAGTCAATGAACTTTCCAGATACTTACAGTACTCTGATTATAACTATGAAAGAATACAACCATTTGTTCTTACTAAATCTCAGAAAGATCTTGCTACACTAAAGCCTGGATCTATTAGGAGATGGAGCGGAGTTGCGGGAGCTGGAAAATCATTAGTATTAGCTGAAAAAGCTGTAAAAGCTTTAAAAGAAAATCAACGTGTTTTGGTATTGAGCTTCAACATTACTCTACGTCATTACTTGAGAGATTTGTGTAGCCAGCAATTTGGCCAAGGTGTTGATGAAAGCGATCGTAAAAAACTTCGGAAAGACTTAACTATCCTGCATTTTCATGATTTTTTAAAAATCCTTATTATTGAACACGAATTGGAAGGCGATTTGGAGCAGATTGAGGGTAAGGATTTCACATTAAGTTGGATTAATACAATTAACAAATATTTACAAAACAATAGTATAAAAAGTCAATTTAATTATGATTATATATTAATTGATGAGGGTCAAGATTTTATAGGAGATTGGATTCGTTTCCTTAAGCAGTTTTATACAGGTAAAGGTGAACTCTTTGTTGTCTACGATAAGGCACAAGATTTATATAATCATGGAGTTTGGATTGAAGATACCGATCAAGTAAAGGAAATCGGTTTTAAAGGTAGACCAGGAACACTCCGGTATACACGACGTCTTCCTTCTGAGATTGTAAAGAAGATTCAGCTTGTTCGACAAGAACTTCAGTTAATAGAAGATGAAATTTTAATGCCTGAACAAGAACAGTTGAATCTATTAAACTCAACTTCTTGGTTTAATTATCAACCTGTTAGTAAAGAGGAAAAGATAAGTCAGATTGTTAACGCAATATATGAGCTTAGAAAAACAAATAATTGGGAAGATATCACTGTTTTAACAACTAATGAAACTACTGGAGTGTCTATTGTAGAACACATGCAAAATCATGGAGTGAATGTTTCCCATGTCTATGATATGCAATGTGAACGAGATTCAGATAGACGTCGAAATGAGAAATGGAAATTCCAGGGTGGAACAGGGAGGCTAAAAATTAGTTCTTATCATAGTTTTAAGGGCTGGCAAACCCCAAATATAATAATGGTCTTAGATACTCCTGCTAACAATTATAATCAAGGACAATTAAATCAAAATGAAAAAGAGAACTTTTCTATATCAGATGCCTTGTTTATTAGCTTGTCCAGAGTTAAAGGTAAAGTTAGTACTGGTGAGTATTCCTATACTTGTTTAAACTATATCTCGGAATACAATCGAATTGTAAACTGTTTCAATTAATCAACCAAGTTTATAAACTCTTAAGGAAGCCGTCTAACTCAAAAAATGTTGAGTTAGACGGCTTTCTAATATTGATATAGGAATCTAGCTAGCAATACGAGATATAGTACAAATACGAGTTATTCCGTTTATGAGTAATTTAACAATTTCTACAGACGTGTGCCACAACTACAAATCCTTTGGAGAAGCTGGTCTACAAAATCCAATCTTAGCTCTCTGCTGACTGCAACAGAATGTTCTGCCCATCATAGGCATAGTCAAATTCGTTTCCTTCAGCCCCCACACGATTGAACATAATGACGCCCACAGCACCTGCGTCGAGCACGTTTTGAATCTTTTCGTAGAAGCTAATCTCTCCACGTTCGATGAGCGCAATCTTTCCTTGAAGGTCTGCTGAGCTGACATCATTCGCACGAGCCAGACCTACATAAGTGAGAGGAGCTGTAACGGTGTCATTAACTGATCCTTCGAAGGTATGTACATCTCCGCCGTTAACAGTGAGCTCGCTTAGTTGAATAGAAGAGGTACCACAATTCCACCCTGGAAATTGGAACGGCTGCAATTCAGTTTCATACCCATAACTCTCAAACGTCTGTTTAATGTAGTCCACAGCCACTTTCTCCCCTTATGTCCCTGCCTCACGAGGTTGTTTGGAAAGGAAATCAATCCTGTCATACATCGCATCCGCATCAATTTTCTTAATAATCTTGTTGTCAAACGCATGGGAGGACGGATTCTTCACCTCTTGATTTCCGGCCTCGACCACAAAAGGAGCACTGAACAACAACGAGGTAGAAAGAGCAGCAACAATGGCTTTTCGATACATTGTATCCCTCCTAAACAATGACATTGGTAATTTATTACAGTGTACTTATTGAGGCGAAATAGTGTAAATAGGTGGTATGTTCCACGATTCGTCAATCTGGTGTGGCAGGATAGGTGCATGGGACTAGAGTAGGGAGAGATTTTAGAGGAGTGCGTCGGGTTTTGTCGGTGAGATAGTTCGATGGGTTTATGTAAAACACAAGGTTATCTTTCGTTAATTGGGGGTATCTGGTAATTGTAGCTAGTTAGGATAGGTAAGAGGGAGGTGAGAAACATTGATTAAGAAGGGTCTAGCTCTTTTGCTCGTAGTAAGTGTTTTAAGTGGATGTAACCTATTGGGAGAAACAGAGCTTCAAGAAAGCTTTACAACATATGTGAATGAGGATTTAAGCCGAATTGGGGAATTAGAGGAAGAGGCTATTGGAACGTTAAACTCAGTGAGTGGTGCAAACTACACGGATGATCCTACATTTGCAAGAGCGTTGGAAGAAGATATTATCCCACCATATGAAGAAGCCATTCAATTATTGAAAGAAATTGAACTAGAGTCTGAGGAGATTCGCTCCCTTCACGAAACTTACATAGAAGGCGCAGAGTTGCAACTAGAAGCATTCCACCAAGCATTAGAAGCCCTCGAAACTCAAAACATGGAAATGATGGAACAATCTAATGAAATGTTAACCAAAGGCAGCGAGAAAATAGGAGAATACACAACAGGCATGAAAGAACTCGCTGAAGAAAATAATATAGAATACACAGAACCCAGCTTGGGACAAAGGGACAGGTAAGCTGTCCCTCTTTTGTTTAGGAGGAGCAGGAATACAGTAAGTCATTCAGCAATAGAACAGCTAGAGATTATTAACTTAGTACATTTGTTGTTAAGGTTTAATTATTGTTAAGGATCCTAGGAATATGTTAACACCGCATTTCGTTTTCCACTCATCTTGGAGGTACAGGTACGAAAGTGACTCTAAAGAAAGAATTACAAGTGCCTATGCTAATCTGCTCGTAGAGAAAAATCTATTTGCAAAGATATAGAGTACAATTTATTCTGGTATATATCAGAGATAAAAAACAATTTGAAGGTTAACTCGAGTACTATTTGAAAGTTGAGAATATACCCGAGAAAGCTATGAAATTAGAAGAAGTGATTCTATTTGAGCGAACTATCTAGTGATCTATTCGGTAGGATTAAATACGAGCAAGGTTTCTGGCGGGGAGCTACATCGATTCAAATCTTTACTGAGGTTCAAATAATAATTCTGAGTGTTGATGGAAGAGAAGTTGGAGAAGGGGTGAAGATTGAAAATGAAGTAGTAGAGGAAGTGTGGTATCAGGATATAGTTTTATAATCTTGGAATACTGGATAGGTTGGTTAGTTAAGTGAGGTGCAGCGGAAGTTAAATTAATAATGGGGGGAGATAGACTTGAGTCCCGTATTTGAGGATCATTTTTCTGAATTACAAGCAGATATGGTAGCTATTTGTTTGGAATATGTTCAAAGTGAAGCAGAGGATATTTATATTTACTGTTCCTATGAGTCAAAAATGTATGCTTTTGACGTGTTTTATAAAATAAATGGTCAATATGTTTCTAAGCATAACTTAAATAATGCAGTACATAACACAAGCAGGGAAGGTAAGAGAGCATTCAGTTATGATACCTCTGAACAAAGACAAGAAGCATTATTGGATATTGGACTTGACAAATTAACGAAAATTCACGATGTATGTAAATTATATGAGAGGGAAATGCCTACAGAGATAAAGTTACATTATAATGTGAAGCAGAATAGTTTAAGAGGGAAATTTAGATATGATTTAGTTTATTCAAATGACAACGAACTCTTACCCGTTGACATATTCGATTCTTGGTTTGAAGAGGTTAAAGACGAAAATTTAGATTAATATAAGAGTCAGTTGTAGAGAAAGAAACATGAGTATCCGAACCAATATCTGTTTTTAAGCGATATGTCAGGAAATGCTTAATTAATATGGAAAGTTGGTCGTCATATTCTTGATATCTTGAAGGCATATTTTAATGGTTAATTATGCTCCAGTTGATATAATCAATTAAGGTTATTAATTTCTTTAAATGAAGCACTACCATTGTCCTCGCGCTTCACGAAAAAATACGAAACCTATCAATAAGAAGGTTTCGCGTTGACCATTAAATTACTGTTATTTTAAATTGTGATTTTATTTTGCTCTTCTATTCATTGCATAGTTTAATATGAAAAAGAAGATGGTGAATACGACAAAGTAATTTAATGGATTTTTAACGATGCTCATATTAAGAGAGATTTGTAAGAATAACCACAAAACAAAAATCACAATTAATGCGAATATCATCGTCTTGTTATATAACGTAGACATGCTTACCCCCTCATCCATTCTTAGAGATTATAAATAAGAAGCGGTAGATCCACCACCAGTACCTAGAATGCATATTCTTAGTGAGAATGCTCTAAATAATTCATTTCCATCAGAGTATAACATTCTCTCTTTAACTAGTTGAAGAGGGAATGAATCTTATACAGAGGGATGGCTAGTAATTCTTGAGCTCCTGGTTGAGGTACCCACCCCGATGAACACTAAGAAGAATGATGCAATTTTCAGATGCCTAGGTGTTTCTAATAACTTGTTATTTTTACTTTAAGCTTTAGAAACAATGATTCACCAGCCTACATGTTAGGAACATCGGGAGGAGCCCTTTGCTTCTCATTCGACAGAGGATTATAATAAGAAGATAAATATAGGTACAATTGTTCATATCATTCACCTTAATGCTATGCTATAGTTGTAATTAACTAATTGTTGTTCGGAATAATAAACTTGATAATTTGAGTCATCATCTTAAGACATTGTTAGAGCAAGAATGGTAATAATCGTGCAAATAGCACGTGGAGGAATTTAAATGAATAACGGTACAGTAAAATGGTTTAACGCAGACAAAGGTTTCGGATTTATTGAAGTAGAAGGTGGAGACGATGTATTCGTTCACTTCTCTGCAATTAATGAAGAAGGCTTCAAAACGCTAGAAGAAGGACAAGCTGTTTCTTTCGATACTGAAGAAGGAAGCCGTGGACCGCAAGCAGCTAACGTTGTGAAGAAATAAATAATACAAAGAGCTTCTTCCTAAGGGAAGGAGCTCTTTTTGTTTCTGAGAAGTATGGGGAAGGGCACTAATTCTATCATTAGGGTAGTAGGATGCTAGTAAGATATATAATCCATTAGTATTCGTTCTTCTTCCGATCATAAGTATTAGTTGGTTTATTATGCGTTCCCATGTCTTATCAAGCGGAGAATGATATATTTTAAGCGCAATAATAATCATAGCTCTTAGAGAGATTGCTTACTGCAGCCTCTCTGTTTTTTATATCATAATTGGATCGATACGGGGCCCTTGTAGACGTCAAGTTAATTTTTACACTTTATGCTCACTGAACTTTTACACTTCTGCTGGGAATACATTTCTTCGATGCTTCATTCGATAACTGTCTCCATCCATATGGATTACTTCTACACGAGGAAGGAGGCGCTCCATAATGCTATGGTGATACCTCCTTAAATTCACTTAGTTGATGAATCTTTATATACAACATTAACTTTTCCCCAAAATCCTAACCTCCACGTAAAATAACAGAATACTATTAGTTTACTAGAAGATTAAATAATTACGGAGAAAGTGTAAGAAACAACTTGGAGAAAACTGTAAATTTCATTCTAGCGTTTACAATATATAGTTGAAGGTTCTCTTTGAGGGTAGTATCATAAAGTGATTTACAAAATATCATTCATTTTTACTTCCTCATTTCTGGATACATTTTAAGAAAATGCTACCTGGTAAACCACTAAATGATTCAGTTGATAATGACTTTTAAGGAGGATATAAATGTGTCGGTAATACTTTTAGTGGTAGAACAAGATGAAAATCAAATGAAATATTTACCTGTAATAAGCAAAAATACAAATTCAGGATTTTCTGAGATAAAAAAAAGAATTGGAAATGGAAGTCCGATAATGGAATGTAATCTGTTTAAAGATGATGAGGACGATGCAAAACTTAAAAAATTGATAAATGAATTGATAAATGTTGGTGCGAAGATAAGATTGTTTGATGGTGAATTAGTTAAAAATAAAGAAGTATCTGTTGAATACTTGATGAATAGATTTGATAGATATAAAGACATACAAAAACAAAATGAAATGTTAGATGATTTAATGTATGATGAAGATTAAATTGTGGGGATGTTATGTGGAGTGGAGAAAATTCATCTACAACATTTAGGCGAGATGACCTTTTAAACTAACGAAGTATTGTTACAGGGAACACGCCAAAAACTTACGAAAGTAAACAGGCTCGTTGGTTTAAAGATTAGGAATAGTAATGATTTACTTTATATAGGTATCTATAAAGCACTTGATTGTCAATTAGACAGCAAGTGCTTATTAGTGTGCTCGCCACGTGGCAATGATTTAAGGATGAGTATCTGATAAATAGCAACAAGCGGTCCACCTAGTGCTAACCCATGCTTATAATGGTATAGATTCAAGTTCATGGTAGGTATTTAGACCTGCTTTAGTTTCCAATTATTTAACTGTGGAATATTCTTCTATATACTACTATTGAGAACAAATGCGTAGATTCTTAGAATAGGTAATGGGGAGATAGGGGTGGGGCTGTTGAAAGTATATGATGCAGAGTCTTTGGAGTCGGGCGTTCAAGCTATCCATCAACGATTGCGTTTGCAGCGAAATGAAGTGGAACAGTTAGAGAAATCTATTAAAGAGATGGTTAGTTTAACTGACTCATTTGCGGGTGAAGGCGGAGATGCGATACGGTATTTCTATGAAGAGTACCATCTGACTTTCCTGGCAGAGTACAAGGAATTTATGGATCAGTATCAAGAGAAGTTACGTCAATTGCAGCGTGCAATGCATGACATGGAGCCCTCAACGAACGGGTACATTCGAGAGGACTATTTAAATCAAGATGTTGAACAAGGTTTGGACAAAACCAAGCAAGTGACCTCGGCTTTAACGTCTGAAGCTAACCAACTGTTGCAGCGTGTTTCGGACATTGTCTCGACGCCTCAGATTGACGACAGTCGTTTTATAGAGCAAGTAGGCCAAGCTAGGAATGATAAAGAAGATACAATCACCAAACTCCAATCCTTCGACCAGAGCCAAACGAAAGACATAAGCGCGCTTGATTCAAGTGTGGATGCCTTAAAGAGTCGGGTGGAGACGCTTCAGAATGTCGTTCAAGAAGCGACTATTCAAGTGAACAATCAAAATCAAACGGTCGGGGAGAAACAATCCGAGGACAATGTTAAAAGTGCTTCGGGTGGATTCTGGGGAGTTATAAAGGGGATATTTGAGGGAATCAAGGACTTCCTTGTTGATATGCTTACTGGTTTATTTGGGGTACTGAAAACGCTCTTCAAATATTATATGAATCCTGAGTTACTAGCTATGGATATCTATCAAGCCGTGTCTAACCCTGGAGAGACGTGGGAATCCGTTAAGGATGTGGCAAAATACGCTGTAGAAGGGGTTAAACAGGCTTGGATTGATGATGTTGTAAACGGTGATGCACAGTCACGAGCACGATTCTTCACCTATGGCTCCCTAACAGCTGCCACAACTTTCGTCGGCTTCGGAGCTGGGAACGTAAGTAAAGTAGGTGCACTAGGGAAAGCGACTCAAGCAGTAAGTAAGGCGAAATCGACTAACATACCATATAATGCGATGAAGACCACGGCTCTCCAAAAAGCTATGGCAGATGGTATGAGAAAGACAATGGAAATCGGTAAGCAGAACATGTTACAAGTACTTACCAGCCGACCATTTAAAGACATGCTTTCTATAAAAGCAATATCCGACCGAGCGAGCGTAGCCCTAACTCGAACTCGTAATCTTCTTCGTCCAGAGAACATGAAAACTTCCATAAATAAGGTATATAATGAAGTTATCAAAGGACCAATAACCCGAACAAACGCTTGGGCGAAACAGCAAGTTGCTGCAATGTCTCAGAGTCTTCAGCCGAGATGGGAAGTTGTTGGAGATGGTATTCGAACTGATTTTGGTCGAGGTGATGTGAGCGCTGATCTTAACTATGCTTATGTAAAAGGCGATGGGGATTATAATGGTAGGCAGGTAGATGGAGTAGATTATGGTAGAGGGTCTGTTAAGGGTACGGGTAATCGTTTGGCTGGGGAAAGTGATGTTAAAACATTAGTGGGAAGAGGAGAACAGTATACAAACGGAAGAAAAAATAGATTAAAGCCTAATATTAGATATCAAACAGGCGAATATGATTACTTTTATGAAACTGATGGTGCTGGTAGGCTTGTGAAATTTGAAACGGAAAATTTACAATTAACAGCTAGAACAGATAGATTGTCACACAGTAAGAATACACCAGGAAAAGTAAAGGGACAGGACCATGCAGGCCATTTGGCGGGTGATAGATTTGGAGGATCACCTAAAATTGATAATTTAGTTTCACAATTATCTGATGTTAATTTGAAGGAATATAAGAAGATTGAAGATACATGGGCTGCGGCTTTGAAAGAAACACCTCCTAAAGAAGTAACAGTTGATGTTGAAATAGTTTATGATGGAAATAATATGCGACCAGAGAAGTTTATAGTTAATTACGCTATTGATGGTAAGTTGGAATTCCAAGTTATTAAAAATTAATTTAAGGAGTGAAAAGTAGGATGAAAGAATTTGAAGATAGATTTAGTGAGTTACAAGCAGATATGATATCTATATGTATGGAGTACGTTGAAGATAGAGCAGATAAAGTATATGTTTATGCTTCACGCGAAGCAGGAATGATTTCGGGAGGTTTCTTTTATTGCATTAACAATAAGTATGTAGAGCGTCATAAAGTAAATGATGCATTGGAGGATGGAGATGAAAGATATGATGTGGCTCCAAAACGACAGTCGATGGTATTGCGTATAATATGTGAAGATATTGAAAAAATAGAAGCATTGTGCAAAGAATATGAAAGAGACATGCCAACGGAAATGAAGTTAATATATGATGTTAAGAGTGGGAATTTTAAAGCTGAGTATAAGTATGATTTAGTATATACGAATGATGATGTTAAAACAGCTAGCCATATTGCAGATGAGTGGTTTGAGGAAGTAAAGAGTAATAACCTTTAAAAAATTTACAGTAATATATATCTAAATTGAATTAATAACTTATGAAAGTTGTAGTATAAATTTGTAGAATAGCATTTGCATACAGGAGTGACAAAATATTGCTGTAATTAATTTAAAACATGTTATGAAGTGTGCAGAAAAATAATAGGCTGTTAAAAAGTATATACTTCATGATGGTTGTACCATCATAGAGTATTACGTGCAATGATAGAATAGAAAAGGAAGTACGAGTTTAGGCGAGATGACAGTTTACATTGCGATGAATATAAACACATGGAATGTATATTAAACTAACGAACTCGTACAAACTCGTAAGTTTTAACGTAACAATTTCGCGACATGTAAAAGGTGTCATTCTTGTACTACAAAACTTACAAATTTATGCTACTTAAAAACAGGTGAACTTAAAGCACTTGATTGCCTTATTAGGAATCAGGTGTTTTTGTTTTTTTTTGGCTCTAAAATATTTGTTGGGGTACATAGAAAATTTGGCATAAAAAAACACGCAAGCTCCAATCTTTACTACACTTGAATTGACGAGAAACAAATCAGTAAAGGAGTTGCGTGTACGTGTATTCTAACATCCCGGTACCAGGACTACAAAGTGTAATTATCAAGGAAAGTGAAGAAATCGGTGGAGATTTTCATCTTTATGTGGAGATTCCAAAGAAGAGTCATAAATGTAAGTCGTGCGGTGACTGGACACAACGCATTTATGACTATCGAACCCAAAAAATCCAACACCTTAAACTCTTCGAACGGACAACGTATTTGTTCTAAGGTTTAAGTTAGGAATAAATTGAATAATACTTGTGTGAAATTCATAACTCATGATGGTTGTACCATCATGGAGTATAAATTAATACTTGGAGGAAATGAACAAGAACGAGATTAAGGCGAGATGACATTTTACGTGGAAGGGGTAGTTATGATATGGCATAGCTAACAAACTAACGAGAATGACAACGCTCGTGGAGATAACCAAGATGTAACGTTAAAGGACGTTCTTTTATTGCCTTTGGCAAATAAATTTTGTGTTGTATTTATACAAGAGACGGTCGTATGTTGCTGCAATGTAACAGAGTCTTCGATCGGTTTTTAAAGGAGATGCTGTTGAATTTCATACGACATATTTACTCCAAAGCAACTGGCTCAAATAGATGCTGGAAAAGAAAGAATACAAGGATTAGCCTGGCATCATCATCAGGTACCAGGAAAGATGCAGTTGGTTGTATCAAAAGTACATGATATAAATCACTTAGGTGGAAGTGAATTGTGGGGAGATTTTTGATTATAAAGAAGATAAAAACAAGCCTACGGTAGTATTTTGGGAACATGAAAATGCAGGTGAAAAAGAAATGTTAATGCGAGAAGAGGGATTAACAGAAGATCAAGTAGAAGAATCAGCAAGAGAAAATGTATTTTATATCGCAGATACATTTAGTGATTTTTTAGATAAGTTACATGACTAAGAAATTTAAGAGGGTACGGGTAATACTTCTAACAAGATTAATAACATTAAAGAAATAAATGAAGTAAACAATCATTAAGACCAGATTCACTTGAAATAATGTACGGAGTAGAAGTTAAAGGAATTTTTGTGAAATATCAATAATGAATATGGAGGTTGAAATAGTTGGAGAAAAGATTGAATGAATTATATAGAAAAATTGCTGAAACAGTTAATGAAATGATTCCAGAACAGTGGGAGAAGTTTTACTTTTACGCTCAAATTTCGGAAGATGGTGGAGGAACGTATTTTTTCTACCAACCTACATCCGATCCAAATTGTTATCAATATAGTCTTGAAATTCCTTTTAAATATCAGGTTGATGAAAAAGGATTTAAATTAAATAAAAGAATGCTATTTTCTATTGCAGAAGAAATGAGAGAAATATTTAAAAGTGAAAACCAAGAACTTTGGTACTCTTTTACATTAATCTTAGAGAGAACAGGGAAGTTAAAAGTTCATTTCGATTATACAAATTGGTTTGATACAGAATATAGTTATAGTGACCAAATGATTATTTGGAAAAATAAATATTTAGGTGAGATTCCAACTGATGAAAATTATAAAGCATTAATTGATAAGTATCATAATGAGTTTCCAAATAATCCGATTTAACTTAGAGGTAAGATGGAAAAATTAAATGGCTGTATTTGCTCGTGTGTTTAAAGAAGGAAAGATTTATTATTTATAGAAAACCATAAAGCGCTTTATTGCCGATTAGGAGGATGAACCATGCATGAATAGCAGAAACATATTTATGTGGGTGTAGACTTGCATAAACAGCACCATGTGGTAGTGATTCTTAATTGTTGGCAGGAAATACTCGTAGAAATAAAGGTTTAATATAAACCGTCGCTGCACGCCTTATTAATGGAGCTAGTACCTTTTGGAATACACAATATAACTCTACAAAATGGTGGCAGATCTAATGAGATGCACCGAGATAGCATATAAAGAAAGGAAAAGAAATATGGAAATAAAACAGGACACTGTAGTAAGGCCATTGCCTTCAGAGGAATTAATCAAAAATCACGAAAATTCTTGGAGACTTTCTTTGCCAGAGTCTTTCTTAGAATTTATAAAAGAAAATAACGGTGTAGAGGTTGAGGGAGCAACATTTGATTGTAACAACCGTAGTTATGTGTTAGAAAGGTTTTTATGTATATTAGAAGCTATCAAGAATCATCCAAAAGGAATTTACGATATAGATGTTGTATTTTCACAAATAGGTGAAAGATTAACTGATAACGAAGACTTATTAGGGGCAGAGGTATTGCCGATAGCTAGTGTATTTGCGGGTGACTTTGTCTGCTTAGATTTTAGAATAGATAAGAATAATCCATCTGTTTGTATATGGTCTCATGAAGAATCCGGTGAGTTTGAGCCGGTTACATATAATGTGGCAGATAACTTTACTCAATTTCTTAAGACACTTTAATAGAAACAAGTAATATATAAAATTAAAATAGCGGTATGGGTACAAACCCTGTAAGCGGAATTCATGTTTATAAACCTTAGTAAAGAAAGCTAGAAACGTTGAGTGGCGAAATGCCTCTCAACGTTTCTATTTTTATGTGGCTACCTTGTACCGAATGAATAGACAAGCTGCATATCTATCACCGTCTTAACAACTTTCGTCGACTTCCAAGCTGGGAACGTGAGTAAGGTAGGTACACTAGGCAAAGCTACTTGAGCAGTAAGTAAGATGAAATCCATATAATGCAATGAAGACAAATGCTCTCCAAGAAGCTATAGCAGATGGCATGAGAAAGACAATGTATCTTGGTAAGCAGAATAGGCTGCAAGTACTTACCAGCCAACCATTTAAAGACATGCTTTCTATGAAGCAGTATCTAACCGAGCGAGCATTGCACTGACTCAAACTCGTAATCCACTTTGTACAGAGAACATGAAAACATCTATTATTCAGTGAGGATAATGAGGTAATCAAAGTCCAGTAACCCGAGTAAACGATTAGTTGAAACATCAAGTTGCTGCAATGTCTCAGAGTCTTCGAACGAGATGGGAAGTTGTCGAAGATGGAATTCAAACTGATTTGAGTCAAAGTGAGGTGGGTAAGGATCATGGGAGACGTGGCTCTACAAAAGCACATAATGAGATTTTGAAAATTATTGATTCTGCACCTGATTATGAAAGCTTTGTTAGAGAGTTAAATGAATGGGCTAGTAAAAGAATGAAAAATGGAGTTTTAGATTTACCAGAAGGTTTAAGGAGGTAATAACATTGAAAAATGATGCTTCTTTGTGGTTGGTGTGTTTTGCAAGAGAAAAGTACATAATAATGCAATGAAAAATACATAAGCTTGCCAGCCGATATTTTTAGTAGTTTTGTCTGGATAATGCATGGCTAACCCGGTAGCTATCTCCTGAAAATGTAAGTACATGAGCGTGGTGTATGACACGATCAACTAAAGCTGCTGTTAGCCTCGAGTCTACAAATATTCGATTCCACTGACTAAATTCCAAATTTGAAGTGATAATGATGCTCTTCTGCTCGTACCAATCGGTGATGAGTTGAAATAGAAGCTCGGCTCCTTCTTTACTGAATGGAATGTATCCCATCTCATCTAAAATAATTAGATCTACTTTTTTAAAACGGTTCCTAAACTG
>NZ_AULI01000021.1 GCF_000425205.1 Pontibacillus halophilus JSM 076056 = DSM 19796
ATCCTTCTATATAAGTTGAGTGGCGATAGCGAAGAGGTCACACCTGTTCCCATGCCGAACACAGCAGTTAAGCTCTTCAGCGCCGATGGTAGTCGGGTTCGCCCCGCAAGAGTAGGACGCCGCTCAGCAATTGAAAACACCTTCTAGGTTCTTCCTAGAGGGTGTTTTTTTGTGATTATAGGTTTCAAGGGAAGAAACCGGGGAACATGAGATAGGTCATCATTCTAGTGTCTAAGAGGAGTTTAGAACATGTCACAAATGAATTCTGCTCTGTCTCGTACTAATTCACTCGTACAGACACTATTTGATTGTGTTACACATACTAATAAGTAGTCAGAGATTGTTAGAGTAAAAGAATGTATAACATTCGTTAGATTAGGAGAAACTAATCTTACGGAGGTGGGAGAAATTGAACCAAGCGGAACAAGAAAATCATTGTGTCATTTGCGAACGGAAAAAAGACGATGGCTACAAGCTAACTCACGTATTTCTATGCCGGGAATGTGAGCAAGAAATGATTCACACAGACCCAAACGACCCGAAATATACCTACTTCTTGAAGAAGCTACGAGTGTTAAAACAAGCTACACAATATTCGTAAGAGGACCGGACAATGATGTTCGGTTTTTTTATGTCTTCTTAACCTTTCATGATATTCTCGTATATAGCTATTAATAAAAAGGAGCCTTATCTATGATTGAACACCAAAGGACACCGCTATATGAAACGTTAGTGAAACATAGATGGAAGGGAGCCACAAGCTATCACGTTCCTGGACATAAGAACGGAAATGTATTCTATGAAAGAGGGAAAACCTTATTTCAAGATATTCTATCAATTGATTTAACTGAAATAAGTGGGCTAGATGATTTACATGAACCAGGAGGAGTGATTCAAGAAGCACAAGAACTTGCCTCAACACATTTTGGGAGTCGGGCCAGCTACTTCTTGGTAGGAGGGAGTACTGCTGGAAATTTAGCTTCAGTGCTTGCTGCTTCGGAACGGGAAGGACCAATCCTAATTCAGCGGAACAGTCATAAATCGATTTACAATGGACTCGAGCTTTCAGGCGCATCGACCGTACTGATAGCACCAAGATACAGTGTGCGAACAGGTCTATATCATGATTTACATGTAGAAGATGTAATAGAAGCTGTTGAACAGTTCCAAGATGCAAGTGCAATCGTGCTAACGTACCCAGATTATTATGGGAATACCTATGACTTAAAATCAATCATAGACTATGCACATCAATTCGATATACCGGTGATTGTGGACGAGGCTCATGGAGTGCATCTTCATCTCGACCCTCGTCTTCCTTCATCAGCTATAGAGTTAGGTGCTGACATCGTTGTGCACTCTGCCCATAAGATGGCTCCTGCTATGACAATGGGAGCATTTCTGCATCATTGCTCATCGCGTGTAGACATAAATCGTATTCAGCATTATCTACAATTGATTCAGTCGAGTAGCCCCTCTTATCCAATTATGGCCTCTCTTGATTTATCTCGGGCCTACTTAGCTTCTTTAGATGAAAAGGAGATAGGGCGGATCTTAGAACGGATTGAAACTGAACGTAAACTCATGGCCTCGCCTCACCATTATGAAGTCATCCCTCACCATGCAACCGATGACCCTTTCAAAACCACGTTAAGGGTGCAAGAGGGGTATAATGGGCAAGAAATAGCGAGACGATTAGAAGGGGTAGGGCTCTTCCCTGAGCTTGTACAAGATTCTCATATCCTTCTCGTCCATGGTTTAGATTACTCCGAACTGAACACGATCGAAAAAAGGTGGGAGAAGGCGCACAACTCATTAAAAAGTATGCAAGGAAATCATGCTACAATAGAAACTGAGGTAATGAACTATCCTGCTATTACAAGAATGCCTTATCCTTATCAACAATTGAAGCACTGGGTGACAAAAGAGGTGACTGCTGAAGAAGCAGTTGGACAACTTTCGGCATGTTCGGTTATTCCCTATCCACCTGGAATCCCTCTTATTGCAAAAGGGGAAATCATAACAGAGGGTCAAATTAACGAACTGCGCAGATTACAACAAAGTAATCTCCACATCCAGTCCAGTGAATGCAATTTACAAAAGGGTTTACTCATATACGAAAGATAGAAGGAGTTTTAATGTGAACGGAATCTTTATAACATTTGAAGGTGGAGAGGGTGCAGGGAAAACCACTGTCCTCCAACAAATAAAAGACAATTTAACAGCGAAAGGCTTGCCGGTAGTCGTAACACGGGAGCCTGGAGGGGTTTATATAGCTGAGCAGATTAGGGAAGTGATTCTAAATCCGACTCATACAAAGATGGATGGTCGGACGGAAGCCCTTCTTTATGCAGCGGCGAGACGCCAGCACTTAGTAGAGGTTGTCCTTCCAGCACTTCAAGAAGGTAAGATTGTACTATGCGATCGATTTATTGATAGCAGTTTAGCTTATCAAGGATATGCGAGAGGTCTTGGCATGGAAGAAGTATATAAGATAAATGAATTTGCAATTGAGACATGTATGCCATCTGCAACCTTTCTCTTCGATATACCGCCAGAAGAAGGTTTAAAGCGAATTCAAGCGAACGATACAAGAGAAAAGAACCGTCTGGACCTAGAGAAATTATCGTTTCACCAACACGTAGCAGAAGCCTATGATTTATTGGCGAAGCAATTCTCTGAGCGCATTCAAAAGGTAGATGCACTGCGTCCACTGACAGAAGTCGTGGCGGATGTAGAAGGACGTATTGAAGATTTATTGTAAAATTATGTACTTCTTCCATTCGTAATCCTTCTTATTCTTGTTATAATAGAAGTAAATGAGTACTAAAGAAGGAGGGGCGGCGTTGAAGCTAATTCTCGCGGTCGTTCAAGATAAAGATACAAATCGATTAACAGATGCCTTAACCGAGCACAACTATCAGTCCACGAAGTTGTCGTCAACGGGCGGATTTCTGAAGGCTGGAAATACGACGCTCATGATTGGGGTAAATGACGAAAACGTTGATGGTGTCTTAGACATCATCCGAGATAATTGTAGCCAAAGAGAGCAGATGGTCGCACCGATCTCTCCTATGGGAGGCAATGCAGACTCTTATATACCGAAGCCTGTACAAGTTGAAGTAGGCGGGGCGACTGTATTTGTGTTGCCAATCGAATCTTTCTTTCAATTTTAAGCAAGACATAGAGGGAGTTACGCGTCATGAAAATTGCACAAGATCTTCGTACGCAAATGGAGACTGGTCAAGCAAATACAAAACGTGCCACCCCATCTACGAAACAATTTGGGTCTATGGTCCAAGTACAGACAAACCAATTGCGTCAGGAAGAATTGAACCGATTACTTGATCATGTGACGAAGCAAGGAGAGAAACTTGCGAGGTTCCGTTCATTTCAAGATCTCGCGAAGTATAAGCGCCTCGTTAAGTCCTTTTTAGAAGAAACGGTTCAACATGGGGTAAGCTTGAAACAAAGTCAGAGCTTTAACATGTATGGACAAAGTCGTAAAATGACTGTTGTTGAAGCGATTGATGAGAAGTTAACAGAGCTGACAGACAGCCTTATGGAGCAAGAGAAGAAATCCATTGATTTGCTAGGGATTATCGGTGAGATTAAAGGATTATTAGTAAATTTATATACGTAAGGTCGTGAAAGTGTGAGAACATGGTCCGAAATGAGTCAGATTCAACCCAAAGTTACGAAGATGCTAACGAACAGTATTCAGAAAGACCGCGTCTCTCACGCCTATCTGTTTCAAGGAGCAAGGGGAACAGGGAAAAGGGAAATGAGTTCTCTTTTAACTCAGAGCTTCTTCTGTTCGAATCGAGATGGGGTTGAACCATGTCAACGTTGTAAAGATTGTCATCGAATACAATCAGGGAACCACCCAGATGTTCATGAGATTGTAGCAGAAGGACAATCCATCAAGAAAGAACAAATCCTTCATCTACAGAAGGAATTCACGTATACAGGCTTAGAATCAAATCAGAAGGTCTATATTGTTCAAGATGCTGATAAGATGACGGCAAATGCGGCTAACCGGTTACTTAAATTTCTGGAAGAGCCAAATCGACAGACCATGGCTATCCTTCTCACTGAAAATGGCCAATCTATTCTCGACACGATTCGGTCTCGTTGTCAGATTCTGTCCTTTCAACCATTGAACGCTAAGAATTTAGAGAATCGGCTTATGGAGGAAGGAATAAATGAAGCAACTGCTCGCTTGCTTGCATCGTTGACGAACAATCTGGATGAAGCTGTCGAATTAAGTCGTGATGAGTGGTTTGCTAAGGCAAGAAAGATAGTGATACAATTAATTGAAATCTTGCAAAGTAAGCCTGATGAAGCGCTACTATTTATTCATAATGAATGGATGCCCCATTTTCAAGACCGAGAAGCTCATAGTAAAGGTCTAGACTTATTGATGATTTGGTTTAAAGACCTGGTGTATGAGCATGTCGAAAACGAGGCAGCCATTATTTTTATACAAGAGAAAGAACGCATTCAAAAGAGTTCATATCAATGGTCTAAGCAATTTGCGACGGATGCATTAACCCATATATTAGAGGCGAAACGCAATCTTCATTCAAATGTACACCCGACCTTGGTAATGGAACAGCTTACGCTACAGATACAGAGGTGATATGATTGGTTGAAGTTGTAGGCGTACGATTTAAACAAGCCGGAAAAGTGTACTACTTCTCTCCTGGAAATCTCACAATATCGACCAATGATTACGTCATTGTAGAAACCGTTCGTGGGATTGAATTCGGGAAGGTAGTCGTTGGCAACAAAGAAGTAGAGGAAGACGACGTTGTCTTACCTTTGAAACAAGTCATTCGAATTGCGGATGATAAAGATAAATTAGTTGTAGAGGAAAACAAGGAAAATGCTGTGGAAGCCTATCAGGTATGTTCGAAGAAGATTAATGAACATAAACTAGACATGAAGCTAGTAGAAGTTGAGTATACATTTGACCGAAACAAAGTAATCTTTTACTTCACAGCGGATGGTCGTGTAGATTTCCGAAACCTCGTTAAAGATCTTGCTTCTGTATTTAGAACTCGAATAGAATTAAGACAAATTGGTGTTCGCGATGAAGCCAAAATGCTTGGTGGAATTGGACCTTGTGGACGTATGCTTTGTTGCTCCACCTTCCTTGGAGACTTTGAGCCAGTATCCATCAAGATGGCAAAGGATCAAAACCTCTCTCTAAACCCTGCTAAAATCTCAGGTCTATGTGGACGCTTAATGTGTTGCTTAAAATACGAGAATGACGATTATGAGGAAGCAAAAGAGGTATTGCCAGACATAGGCGAGAATGTCATGACGCCTCAAGGTCAAGGACGAGTAGTGGGCCTAAATATCCTGGAGCGGATTGTACAGGTGGATGTTCGTAACGCAGAACGTGTGCTTGAGTACTCCCAAGATGAACTCCAAAAAGAAGGGGCAGTACCAACGCAAGCCACGGAATGATGGGGTGGATCACAGCGTGAATAAAAAAGAAATATTTGAACAAGTCACTCATATGGAAGAGCAGATTGGACAACTCTATCAGCAATTAGGTGATTTAAAGAATCATCTGGTCGCCCTACTTGAGGAAAACCAACACCTAAGCGTAGAGAATCACCATCTACGTCAACGGCTTGATCAAGGAAGTCATGACTATGACGAATCCTACGAGAAGAACTCAGAACTAAAAGGGGAGCTTGTAGGAGAGGGTTATGATAATTTAGCCCGTTTATACGAAGAAGGATTTCACATTTGCAACCTTCATTTTGGTAGCCCTCGCAATGAAGATTGCTTATTCTGTCTATCCTTCTTAAATAAAAAGAAATGACGTAGGATACGATGACCTTGCTGCCTCTGGTAGCAAGGTTTTCTTACGTTACTGATGCAGCTAGAGTATAAGGAGCGAGTAACATGGTACAACTACGAGAAGACGAACGGTTAGACTATCTGTTAGCGGAAGAAGAGATTCGCATTATCCAAAGTCCAACTGTGTTCTCATTTTCTTTAGACGCGGTTCTCCTTGGCAATTTTGCTGGGGTGCCTGTTAAGCGTGGGAAAATCTTAGACGTATGCTCTGGAAATGGTGTTATCCCATTATTTCTAACGAGACGATCAAACGCTCAAATTACGGGCGTGGAGATTCAAGAACGATTAGTAGATATGGCTAGACGTACAATGGAGTACAATAAGCTTCAAGAACAGGTGGACTTTGTACACGGAGATATACGAGACATGCCGAAGCTATTGGGGAACGGTAAATTCGACATGGTCACCTGTAACCCACCTTACTTTCAGACACCGAAAGTCGACCAGCTTAATGAAAATGAGCACCACGCAATCGCTCGTCATGAAATTCATGGCGATTTAGAGTCGATTGTTAAGTCAATTGGAATTCTAGCGCGCTCTGGTGGCAAAGTTGCCATGGTACATCGTCCGAACCGCTTGATTGACTTAATTGAACTGTTCCGTAAATACAAGATTGAACCTAAGCGTATTCGACTAGTACATCCAAAGCATGACAAGGAAGCCAATATGGTGTTAATCGAAGGCATGCGTGATGGCAAGCCTGATGTAAAGCTCTTACCACCTCTTTATGTGTACCATCAGGATGGCACTTATACGGAGGAGATGCAGGAGATCTTGTATGGAAAATAAGCATACCGTCTACATGTTGTCATGCAGCGATGGGACCATCTATACGGGTTACACCAATGATTTAACTAGGCGTGTACAGATGCACAATGAGGGAAAGGGTGCCAAGTATACGAGAGGTCGAGGTCCGGTACAGGCCGTGTATGTGAGTCATTTCGACCATAAAGGGGACGCATTACGTGAAGAACATCGCATTAAGCGGTTAACGAAGCAGCAGAAGTTGGCGCTCATTGCTGTGTATAAGGAAGGGCTGAACTCATGAGTATTCAACAAAGCTTTCAACCAAATGAGGAAGGATATGGAGCACTTTATATTGTGCCTACACCCATAGGGAACTTAGAAGACATCACCTATCGTGCGTTACGCATATTGGGTGAGGTAGACGTCATTGCAGCAGAGGATACAAGACAAACAAGGAAATTAATGAATCACTTTCAACTTTCTACGCCGTTGATTAGTTATCACGAGCATAACAAGCATGATAAAGAAGAGGGACTCATCCAACAAATAAAAGAGGGAAAAAGCATGGCTGTCGTAAGTGATGCGGGGATGCCGGCTGTATCAGACCCAGGCTTTGACCTTGTAAAACGTGCTGCTGTAGAAGGCATCCAAACAATTGTACTACCAGGAGCCAATGCCGCACTAGTAGCGCTAGTTGGGTCTGGACTTGATACAGAGCGCTTCTCTTTCTATGGCTTCCTTCCGCGGAAGAAGAAAGAGTTGAAAGAGGAATTAGAAGGATTAGTTAATCATCCATTTACGCTTGTATTTTATGAATCTCCCCACCGAATTAAAGAGACGGTGAAGCAGTTGGGAGAAGTGTTTGGTGACCGGGCCATTGCACTTGCACGAGAATTAACGAAACGTTATGAGGAATATGCAAGAGGGACGGCAGAAGAATTGTTGAGTTGGTTAAACAGCCATGAGGTTAGGGGTGAGTTTTGTATCGTTGTTGAGGGCAATTCTTCACCTGAGGTTGAAGAGCATAGCTGGTGGGAACACTTGTCGATGAAAGAGCATGTAGAGTTCTATATGGAAGAGAACATGTCTAGTAAGGATGCGATTAAGCAAGCATCTAAAGACCGTGATGTTCCAAAGCGTGACGTGTATCAGGCTTATCATATTGATGAATAAAACAAAAGGCTGATCTCAGTTGAGATTCAGCCTTTTTGTTAACCAGTTTTTTTATATCTATTATTTATCCATGTTAGATTGAATTTCTTTAATTAGCTCTTCTGCGCCTTCTTGGCTTAGAACTAATTTGCCGCCAGCTAGTGACATGTTGTCGTCAGACACTTCACCAGTAATGTGGCAAGTCATGTTCGGCTTATACTTTTTAAGTACGATACGGTCGTCGTCTACGTAGATTTCTAGAGCGTCCTTTTCATTGATTCCTAGAGTACGGCGAAGTTCAATTGGAATCACCACACGGCCTAGTTCGTCTACTTTACGTACAATACCAGTAGATTTCATTATAATTCTCCTCTCAACCTCAAAAGTTTTTTCTCTTTTTATTTAGACAGGATTCGACATCCTTATACCTCATATAGTACCAGTCATTCCCATGGATGTCAATTCTTTAATCTGCCTTTGTGTTCAAGATATTTACAACTATAAACGCTATCATCCCTGATATCAAGCGAAAAGCACAAAATATTTCATAAAGACCATTCACATAATTGGGCAAAAATTCTAATGACATTTTTACATATTTTCGACATATTTCGACATGAAATTCCTTCGGTTAGCGTAGTAAATGTCGAACGACTCTAGGTGACATCCATTTGTTGACATAGAAAACCTCTATTTTGTATAGTTTTCTGTTAGAGTTGGCAATAATGCATGTGAACAAGTAAAATAGAAGAGATGGGTCCAAAGAGAACGGACACTTGAAATATGAATCTCTCGTCCCTTGGGCGGGATTTTTTGTTATAAAGATTTACATATTGATTAAGGAGGGTGCTTTATGCCAGAAGAAAAGAACACATTCTACATTACGACACCAATCTACTATCCAAGCGGAAACTTGCACATTGGTCATGCGTATACGACTGTTGCAGGCGATGCAATGGCTCGATATAAACGATTGAGAGGCTATGAAGTCATGTATTTAACAGGTACAGACGAACACGGCCAGAAGATCCAGAGAAAAGCAGAAGATAAAGGGGTTACCCCACAACAGTATGTTGATGAGATTGTAAGTGGAATTAAAGACCTTTGGTCGAAGATGGACATTTCAATTGATGACTTCATTCGTACAACAGAATCTCGTCACACAGAAGTAGTCGAGAAAATCTTCTCCTATTTACTAGAGAAAGGTGATATCTACCTTGATCAGTATGAAGGTTGGTATTGTACTTCTTGTGAATCATTCTTTACTGAACGTCAATTGGTAGATGGTCGTTGCCCGGACTGTGGGAACGAAGTAGAGAAGGTTAAAGAAGAATCCTATTTCTTCAAGATGAGTAAATACGTTGATCAACTTCTTGAATTCTACGAACAGAATCCACATTTCATTCAACCTGAAAGCCGTAAGAATGAAATGATCAACAACTTCATTAAACCAGGCCTTGAAGACTTGGCCATTTCAAGAACATCCTTTGACTGGGGCGTAAAAGTTCCAAACGATCCGAAGCACGTGATTTATGTATGGATTGACGCATTGAGCAACTATATTACGGCTCTTGGGTATGGTACTGATAATGACGAAATTTATCAGAAATTCTGGCCGGCAGACGTGCACCTTATGAGTAAAGAGATTGTACGTTTCCATACTATTTACTGGCCAATCATGCTTATGGCATTGGATCTTCCTCTACCGAAGCAAGTATTTGCTCATGGCTGGATTCTAATGAAAGATGGCAAGATGTCTAAATCCAAAGGGAACGTGGTGGACCCGAACGACTTAATCGACCGCTACGGTTTAGATCCTCTTCGTTATTATTTACTTCGTGAAGTTCCATTTGGTTCTGATGGCGTATTTACACCTGAAGGATTCGTTGAGCGCACAAACTTCGATTTGGCGAACGATTTAGGAAACCTTGTGAACCGTACTGTTGCGATGATTGGGAAATACTTTGACGGGCAAATTCCAAGTCTGAAAGCAGGAGAGACAGAAGTTGACCAGTCTCTTGAGCAAGCGGCGAAGGAAACGAAAGAGTCAGTTGAAGAAGCGATGGACAACATGCAGTTCTCTGTTGCGCTTGTAAATCTGTGGTCCTTCGTAAGTCGTACGAACAAGTACATCGATGAGACAACTCCATGGGTGCTTGCGAAAGATGAATCTCAGAAAGAGCGTCTTGGCAACGTGATGGCTCACTTAGCTGAATCAATCCGCCATATTGCGGTTATGCTACAGCCATTCATGACGCGCACGCCTAAGCGCATCCTTGAGCAACTTGGAATTGAAGATGAGGGTTACCTAGTATGGGACAGCTTGAACGAGTTTGGACAAATTCCTGCAGGTACACAAGTTCAAAAAGGAGAGCCGATCTTCCCTCGTCTTGATACAGAGGAAGAAACGCAATTGATTAAGAGCATGATGAAGGGTGGAACTCCTGAGCCTGAAACGGAAGAAGAAGCGGATGAATCCAATGAAATTGCAATTGATGATTTCATGAAGGTGGATCTGCGCGTGGCAGAAGTTGTGGAAGCGGACAAACACCCTAAAGCGGATAAGCTTCTTCGCCTTCAGCTCGACTTAGGTACTGAGAAACGTCAGGTGGTATCAGGAATCGCACAACATTATTCCCCTGAAGATTTAATCGGGAAGAAAGTGGTCTGTGTGACAAATCTAAAACCTGTTAAGCTACGTGGTGAACTATCTCAAGGAATGGTATTAGCGGGCGATGATGAGAATGGAACATTGTCTCTTGCTTCTATAGACCAATCCTTGCCGAACGGTACACGTGTTAAATAAGAGACAGATTGAAAGAGGGGCTTTTTACAAAAGTCCCTCTTTCTCGCATGTCGTGTTGAAAAAGTGGGAAAGGTGTTACACTAAGGGCAAACTCTAAACAAAGGAGACTTCCACCATGCTATTTGATACTCACGTACACTTAAATGCTCAACAATTCGATGAAGACAGAGAGGAAGTCATCAAACGAGCTAGAGAAGCTGGTGTACACTATATGGTCGTTGTTGGGTTCGACCGCGAAACGATTCCACTCGCAATTGAGATTGCAGAGTCTCACGAAGATATTTATGCTGCTGTAGGATGGCACCCTGTTGATGCCATTGACATGGAAGAGTCAGACCTTGAATGGATTGAGGAACTCTCAAGTCATCCTAAGGTAGTGGCGATTGGTGAGATGGGGCTTGATTATCACTGGGATAAGTCGCCGGTTGATGTCCAGAAAGAAGTGTTCCGTAAACAGATTCGTTTGGCTAAGAAAGTAAATATGCCAATTATCATTCATAATCGTGAAGCGACTCAAGATATCGTCGACCTATTGGAAGAAGAGGACGCGAAGGAAGTAGGAGGCATTATGCACTGCTACAGTGGTTCTGTCGAAATCGCAAAGAAATGTGTCGATATGAACTTCTATATCTCCCTCGGCGGTCCAGTAACGTTTAAAAACGCGAAGAAACCTAAAGAGGTGGCGGAAGAAATACCTCTTGAGCAATTGCTCATTGAAACAGACTGTCCATTCTTAGCGCCACATCCAAATCGTGGTACAAGAAATGAACCATCTTACGTAAATTTGGTGGCAGAGAAAATTGCGGAAATTAAAGGGATTTCAATTGAAGAAGTAGCTGAAAAAACAACAGCTAACGCCTTTGACGTATTTAAGATTGACCGCTAGATAATGAGAATCTACTAGTTAGCATGAGAGTCAAGTACATAAGTGTACTTGGCTCTTTTCTTATGGGGACAAGGTTTTGTGGGGGTAGGTAATTCGATGTAATGTGATTGTAATCTCTCTGTAATTGACTTGCTTGTCAGCCAGTGGCTATAATCAAACGCGTAACTAAAGGAGGCAAATTATGAAAAAAGTTGTGTTATCGCTGGTAAGTGCCATCGTGTTTTTTGCCTTACTTGGAACATTAACCTATCAAGCTACGAAAGCCGAAGTCACGTTACGCGCAAATGATAAAGTACAAAGCGTGCGTACACATGCCGACAACGTAGGACAATTACTAGAATCTCAAGACATTCATGTTGAATCATACGATACATTATCCCACAACAAAGAAGAAAAATTGAAAAACGGCATGCAGATTACATACGAATCTGCTAAAGAAGTGACCGTCACGACAAATGGTGAAGAGAAGCAATACTTCACTACGGCAGATACGGTACAACAATTCCTGGAGGAGAATGACATATCCTTAGCTGAACATGACATCATGGACAGAGCGGAGACGGATTCCATCCAAGAAGGGTTGATCATCGAGGTTGATCGAGCCATCCAAGTAACGCTTAATGACGGCGGAGAACAAGAAGATTTATGGACAACGAAAGACAACGTTGATGAATTCTTACAAGAACAAAGCGTTGAGCTTGGTGAATTAGATAAAGTGAATTTGGAATCATCGGATGCATTGAAGACTGGACAGACCGTTACGATCACTCGCGTCGAGAAAGTAACAGACGTAGTTGAAGAAGCGGTGAACTACGCTACTGTCAAGCGTAACGACAATTCCTTGTCCAAAGGGAAAGAGCAAGTCGTTGAGTCAGGCCAAGAAGGAAAGATGGAGAAGCATTATGAAGTTATATTAGAAAATGGTGAGGAAGTAAGCCGTAAGCTCGTTAAAGAAGAAACGGTTTCTGAAAGCCGCGATCGAATTGTAGCAGTGGGAACAAAAGTAAGCACACCAGCTACAACGTCCGTATCGACTACTTCTAATAAGAGTGAAACCATCTCTCGTAATAATAATGGAGCAAAGAAAGAAATCTACATGACCGCTACTGCTTATACAGCGAATTGTAGTGGTTGCAGTGGAATTACTTCAACAGGAATTAACCTAAAAGCAAATCCGAATCAAAAGGTAGTGGCGGTTGACCCTAGTGTCATCCCACTTGGTACAAAGGTTTGGGTTGAGGGTTATGGGTATGCTGTTGCTGGAGATACTGGTTCTGCCATTAAAGGGAACAAAATTGATTTGTTCATCCCGAATCAAGGCCAAGCAAGAAGTTTTGGTCGTAAACAAGTTCGTGTTCGTATATTGAAGTAAGAAGCAGAGTACGCTCTGCTTCTTTTTTTATGCCCTTCATACGGCGTGCATTTTCTTTTTACACGCTTCGTGTTATAACTAGGTAAGAATTCTGTATCATTGGAGGGTGAACAAGTGAAAATAAAAGAAGTTATTGTGGTCGAAGGTCGAGACGACACAGTCAACGTTCATCGCGCGGTTGATGCAGACACAATTGAAACGAACGGGTCAGCTGTGAATCACACAGTGCTCGAGCAAATTAAACACGCTCAAGAAAAACGTGGAGTCATTATCTTCACAGACCCTGATTATCCTGGGGAGCGTATACGGCATATCATTACACAAGCTGTTCCTGGTTGTAAGCACGCTTTTCTGCCGAGGAAAGAGGCATTAGCGAAAGGGAAAGGTTCCCTTGGAGTCGAGCATGCGAGCCCGGAAGCGGTACGTGAAGCCCTTCAAAGTGTCTATGAAATGACAGAAACGTATGAAACAGATATAACGCGAGAAGACCTTGTTATCTTCGGGTTAAATGGCGGTGCCAAAGCGAAAGACCGTAGACAAAAGCTTGGAAGTAAGCTGAAGATTGGATACACCAATGGAAAGCAGCTCTACAAGCGCTTATCTATGTTTGAAATTACAAGAGGAGAGTTCATCAAGGCGATGGATGAGATCTTGCAGGAGGAAATTGTAGAATGACGGATTATAAAGCAATATCAACACCAAAGAGAACAAAAGAAATCTTACAGAAATATGGCTTCTCATTTAAGAAAAGTCTAGGGCAGAATTTCTTGATTGATGTAAATATACTAGAGAATATTGTAAAACATGCTGGTGTAACAGAAGAAGCAGGGGCAATTGAAATTGGCCCTGGTATTGGTGCGTTAACCGAACAACTTGCTCGTCACGGCGACCGTGTGCTTGCCTTCGAGATTGATCAGCGCTTGTTGCCTATCTTGGATGATACGTTGAGTCCATATGACAATGTATCCATCATACACAAAGACATTTTAGAAGCGGATGTTCATTCGCTAATCAAAGAACATTTCGCTGAAGGTCAATCCATTAAAGTGGTTGCGAACCTTCCCTACTACATCACTACACCTATCCTAATGAAACTTCTAATGGAGAAACTTCCTGTTGAGGATATAACAGTGATGATTCAGAAAGAAGTGGCAGATCGTATGGCAGCGGGTCCGAATACGAAGAGCTACGGTTCCTTGTCAATTGCTGTTCAATATTACACAGAAGCTAAAGTAGTTATGAATGTACCGAAGACATCCTTTATGCCTCAGCCAAATGTGGATTCTTCCGTTCTTCGTCTTACACTTAGGAACGAACCGCCTGTTCAGGTAGAAGACGAAGACTTCTTCTTCGATTTAATCCGTTCCTGCTTCGCCCAGCGTAGGAAGACCATTATGAATAATTTATCTCGTCACTTTAAGGGTCAGATTGAGAAAGAGGATCTGCGCCAGGCGCTCGAGAACGCCGGAATCGAGCCTAAGCGTCGTGGGGAGTCGTTATCTATTCAAGAATATGCAGAGTTAGATCAAGCTATAAGAGCTTATTTATAAGGCACACTCTTCCCCTCCTTACATAGGCTACCATAAGAAAGTTTTTGGTATAGGGAGGGAGTTACGTGCTACAACAGGGTGACTTAGTAACACGTATTTCATATGGGCATGACCTACTCTTTCGCGTCTACGCGATAGATGGTCATCTTGTGCGATTATACGGCGAGGATCTGCGCCTTGAAGCTGATGCACCAGTAGAGGATTTAACAAAGGTAAATACAGATGAGCTTCGCAAGATAAAAGAGGCGGTCAAAGAGCAGGAAGATTATTCGTTTCGGCTATTTCGCCAAGATTATCAATTGATGAGAAGGCGACGAGAGTATGATGCCACTTCAGGCTATAAGCAGAAGACGCAGTACTTCCAGCTTCCATCTCGCGTGCTCCACTTAGACGGAGATCGTTTGTATCTTCGAAAATGCATCGAGCTCTATCAACAGCTCGGCCTTCAGGTTCATGGAGTTCATGTGAATGAGAAGGAAATGGCCCATCAAATTGGCGATTTAATCGATAAGATTAACCCGGATGTAGTTGTCATTACGGGTCATGATGCATTCTCAAAGAACAAAGGGCAAAAAAGCGACCTTAACGCCTACCGCCATTCTAAATATTTCGTAGAAACCGTGAGGGAAGCGAGGCGCAAGGTACCGCACTTAGACCAAATGATTATCTTTGCTGGTGCTTGCCAATCTCACTTTGAATCGTTAATTCGGGCTGGTGCAAACTTCGCCAGTTCTCCTTCACGGATTAACATCCATGCGCTTGATCCTGTCTATATCATTGCTAAGATTAGTTATACGCCTTTCATGGATAAGGTTAACGTACATGACGTTCTTCGTAACACATTGACTGGTGAGCGTGGTCTAGGCGGAGTAGAAACGCGAGGGTTAATGAGAACAGGTATGCCGTACGAATCTGATGATCAACCAGATTTACCATTTGATATGAAAACCATCAACGAAATTTGATGGTTTTTTTATTTGGAATCATACATAATTTGTCGAAAACTTAGAAAGAATAATTATAGAGTGGAAAAGGACGAAATAGCATTGACATAGTTTTTGTCTAACTGCTATAATAAAAAGTTTTATTTGACTCATTTTCTCGCCTGTGGTATAGTAAGTATATGTGAGGTGGAGTGTAGTGGCGAAGACATTAGCAGAAATCAAACATTCTCTTGATGAACAAATTGGAAAACGTTTGACGTTAAAGGCCAATGGTGGAAGAAGGAAAACCATTGAACGCAGTGGAGTACTTGCAGAAACTTATCCAGCTGTGTTTATTGTGGAATTGGACCAGGAACAAAACTCTTTTGAGCGAGTTTCCTACAGCTACGCCGATGTACTAACGGAAACAGTAGAACTTAGCTTTAATGAAGAATTGAATCGTGTTGTGTTGGAGCAGTAAACGTCCGTTTACTGCTTTGTTTTATCTTGTACATATATTCCTTTGTCCCCAAGAAGCGGTAGTGTAAACGACTGCGATTATGCGAATCATAAGGTTGTCGTGACGCTACAAACGAAAGGGGAGCTTCTCTTTGGGTAGACGAAGAGGCATGATGTCAGATCGTTTTAAAGAGGAACTTGCAAAGGACTTAGGGTTTTACGACGTTGTGAAAGAAGAGGGGTACGGTGGGATTTCAGCTCGTGACGCTGGTAACATGACGAAGCGAGCCGTACAACTTGCACAAACAAGGCTATCAGAGGGCAGATCCGAATAAGGGGTCTGTCCCCTTTTTTCAATTGTATGGTACAATTTGATACGATACATGGGATAAAGCAGGTGATGAGATGCGATTGTTAGAAAAGGCTCCAGCGAAAATTAACTTAGCATTAGACGTACTGTATAAACGACCGGACGGTTATCATGAGGTTGAAATGGTGATGACAACAGTAGATCTATCAGACCGTATTGAACTGAGCCCACTCAAAGAAAATGAAATTCGGATTGTGTCGGAGAACAGATTCGTGCCAAATGATGAACGAAATTTAGCTTATAAGGCAGCGAAGTTGCTTAAAGATACATATAGAATAAACGAAGGCGTAGAGATTTATATGGAGAAGTATATTCCGGTAGCTGCAGGCTTGGCGGGCGGGAGTAGTGATGCGGCTGCGACGCTTAGAGGATTGAATCGTCTCTGGGATTTAGAGTTATCGCTTGATACGTTAGCGGAACTTGGAAGCCATATTGGTTCTGATGTCTCGTTTTGTGTTCATGGAGGGACTGCACTAGCGACAGGAAGAGGCGAGAACATCCAGCAGCTCACTCCTCCTCCTGCTTGTTGGGTTGTCCTAGCGAAACCAACTGTTGGGGTATCCACCCAAACGATCTATCAACAGCTGGATTTAAATGAAGCGGAGCACCCGAATATCCCTAAGATGATCGAGGCGCTCGATGCGGAAGATTACGAAGGGATTTGTGCCAATCTAGGTAACGTATTAGAAGGGGTGACGACGAAGCTTCACCCCGAAGTGAATCAGTTAAAGAATCATATGAAAGAATTTGGAGCGGATGCAGTCTTAATGAGCGGGAGCGGTCCTACAGTGTTTGGATTGGTCCAACAAGAGTCTCGTGCTCATCGTATCTATAACGGTCTTAGAGGCTTCTGTGAGGACGTCTACGTTGTACGCCTGCTTGGTGACGGAACGCTACTTGATTAAATCCGTATAAAACTGTTATATTAATGACACAACATTCGGATTTTGAGGTGTAGGTATGAAAAGAAGTGAACGATTAGTCGCGATGACGCATTATCTCCTGGAGCACCCACATGGATTAGTATCCTTGCCGTTCTTTACGGAGAAATTTGATTCTGCAAAGTCCTCGGTTAGCGAGGATATGACTATTATTAATGTAATGTTTCAGCAGCTTGGTATAGGAGAACTTCACACCGTATCTGGAGCCGCCGGTGGTGTGAAGTTTGTTCCGTCCCAATCAGTAGAAAATAGTGAACGATTCGTTGACCAATTGGCTCACCAATTGGAAGACCCAGCACGTATTTTACCTGGTGGTTATCTCTTTATGAGCGACCTCTTAGGAGACCCGCACACCGTGAAGCAAATTGGTCAGCTGTTTGCTACCTATTTTGCGGAGACTGAGATTGATGTAGTCATCACAGTAGCAACGAAAGGGATACCGCTTGCATATGCAGTCGCTTCATTCTTGAACGTACCAGTCGTCATTGTGCGCCGCGACCCTAAGGTAACGGAGGGTTCGACTGTGAGCATTAATTATGTATCTGGTTCTTCTCGGAAGATCCAGACCATGGTGCTGCCTAAACGGAGCCTGTCAGAAGGGGCAAACGTTCTAATCGTGGACGACTTCATGAAAGCTGGGGGTACCATTAACGGAATGAAAAGCCTATTAAAAGAATTCAATGCACATGTTGCCGGTATCGGTGTGTTAGCGGAAGCGGAAGATGAAGAGGAAGAACGAGTTGTACAAGACTACGTGTCACTTCTTCAAATTCAACACGTCGACGAACGAGAACAGCGTATTGATATTGTACGAGGCAATTACTTTCAATCATAAATAGACAGAAGCCTTCATCTGCGTGATGGAGGCTTCTTTATGCCGTGAAATTGTAAGAAAATAAAAAAAGATAAATTTTTTTAAATAAAAAGAAGGAAATGACAAAGTCTTGTTGAATATTGGTAATAAGTTCTTAATGGGAAAAGGTGGTGACACATAATGGAAGTAACTGACGTTAGACTACGTCGAGTAACAACTGAAGGAAGAATGCGAGCAATTGCTTCTATTACGTTGGACCAGGAGTTCGTTGTACACGACATTCGTGTAATCGACGGAAACAACGGTTTATTCGTAGCGATGCCAAGCAAGCGTACTCCAGATGGTGAGTTTCGCGATATCGCGCATCCAATTAACTCCAATACACGTGGGAAGATTCAAGATGCGGTGTTAGAGGAATACCACCGAGCTGGTGAAGAAGAAACACAAGCTGTTGAATATGAAGAAGCAGGTGCTTCTTAATAGGTCAAACAACAGGGGTCTAATCTATTAGGTTATAGATTAGGCTCCTTTTTGTGTTGCGCATAATTATAGGTCTGTATTGAAATAGACCCCTATTTAAGATATATTCGTAATGGATAATAAGGATGGAGGTTTACCCATGTCAAATCGATACGCAGTAGTGCTGGCAGCAGGTCAAGGAACACGGATGAAATCAAAGTTATATAAAGTTCTTCATCCTGTTGTTGGAAAGCCAATGGTTCAACATGTTATAGATCAATTACAGGCAAGTCACTTAAGCCAAATTATTACAGTAGTCGGCCATGGAGCTGAGCAAGTTCAAGAGCAAATTGGTGAGGCTAGTTCTTTCGTTATACAAGAAGAGCAATTAGGTACAGGCCATGCTGTTCAACAAGCATCTTCTCAATTAGAAGGTAAAGAAGGTACTACGGTCGTTGCATGCGGGGACACCCCTTTGTTAACTTCGGAAACAATCGATTCACTTCTTTCCTACCATGAACAAGAAGCATCAAAAGTCACAATCTTAACAGCGCACGCAGATAACCCTAAAGGGTATGGTCGAGTGGTTCGCGATGAAGATGGACATGTGTTGCGAATTGTTGAAGAGAAGGATGCGACTGAAGAAGAAAAGCAAATAAAAGAAATTAATACAGGCACATACTGCTTCAATAATGTATCATTGTTTGAGGCGCTTAAGTCTGTTTCAAATGATAATGCACAAGGTGAATACTACTTACCAGACGTCATCGAAATCCTTAAGCAACAAGGCGAGAAAATCAGTGCGTACCAAACGCCTGATTTCGAAGAAACGCTTGGTGTGAATGATCGAGTAGCTTTAGCTCAAGCGGAAGCTGTTATGAAGCGTCGCATCAATGAGCGCCATTTACGCAACGGGGTAAGCATCATAGACCCTCAGAACACGTACATTGGGATGGATGTAACCATTGACCAAGATGCAATTATTTACCCTGGTACAGTCATTTCAGGTCATTCTCATATTGGAGAGGATGCAGTAGTAGGTCCTCATTCTGAAGTGAAGGATAGTACAATTGGTTCTGAAAGTGTAATTAAACAGAGCGTGGTGCATGACAGCACTGTTGGACGAGCTGTGAATGTAGGTCCATACGCTCACATTCGCCCACAATCACAACTAGGTGATGAAGTAAAAGTAGGAAACTTTGTCGAAATTAAAAAGGCGAGTATGGGCGACAAGAGTAAAGCCTCTCACCTAAGCTACATTGGTGATGCAGAAGTCGGAAAAGACGTCAATGTAGGCTGTGGCACCATTACAGTCAACTATGACGGTTCAAATAAACATCTTACTAAGATCGAGGATGGAGCCTTTATTGGTTGCAACTCAAACTTAATTGCGCCCGTAACAGTAGGAGAAGGTGCTTATGTGGCGGCTGGATCTACCATTACGGATGATGTTCCGAATCGTTCTTTATCAATTGCGCGTTCTCGTCAAACGAATAAAGAAGGCTACGCAGAGAAGTTTAAGAAATAGCTTCTCACGAATCGTTGTCTAGATAAATAAGGTGTACACCTTCACCCGTTTAAGGGAAAGTAAAGAAGCTTATGCTCCTACTCCTTTAAACACCCCATCAATACGACAGTTGTCGTAGATAAATTTAACCATTAATGGAGGGTATTAGCGAATGGCTAATCATCAATATAAAGATCCGTCTCTTAAGGTATTCTCGTTAAATTCAAATCCAACTCTTGCACAAGAAATTGCTGAGAATATCGGTACTGAACTTGGGAAATGTGCGGTCAAAGAGTTTAGTGATGGCGAGATTCAAATTAACATCGAAGAAAGCGTACGTGGCTGTGACGTGTATGTTGTTCAGTCTACAAGCGAGCCAGTCAACCAACACATCATGGAATTATTAATCATGATTGATGCACTTAAGCGTGCGTCTGCTCGTACAATCAACATTGTTATGCCTTACTATGGCTATGCACGACAAGACCGTAAAGCACGCTCTCGTGAGCCAATCACTGCGAAGCTTGTGGCAAACCTATTAGAGACAGCGGGCGCTTCTCGTGTCATCATGCTTGACCTACATGCGCCACAAATCCAAGGTTTCTTCGATATCCCAATTGACCACCTAGTAGGAGTACCATTGCTTGCAGATTACTTTGAAGAGAAGAACTTCGAAGATCTTGTTATTGTGTCTCCTGACCACGGTGGAGTAACACGTGCTCGTAAGATGGCGGACAGACTAAAAGCGCCAATTGCGATTATCGACAAACGTCGTCCGCGTCCGAACGTTGCAGAGGTTATGAACATTGTCGGGAACATTGAAGGAAAGACGGCAATCTTGATTGATGACATCATTGATACAGCGGGTACAATGACACTTGCTGCAAATGCCCTAATTGAGAACGGAGCAACAGATGTTTACGCTTGTTGTACACACCCAGTTCTTTCTGGACCAGCAATTGACCGTATTGAAAACTCTAAGATTAAGGAACTTGTTGTAACGAACACAATCCCACTGAAAGAAGAAAAACGTATCGAAAAGATTACGGAACTTTCTGTTGGAAACTTAATCAGTGAAGCGATCATGCGAGTTCATGAGCGCAAATCCATCAGCATCCTTTTTGACTAATTAAAGGAATTTGATGTTTATCCCCGAATAGAATAGGTAATTATAAATTATTAAGAGCTCATAATTATCTGGAGGGTGATGAAAATGGCAGTATCGCTTAAAGCAAATGTAAGAACTGATTCTAAACGCTCTACTTTGAATAAATTACGTAGCGGAGGTAGAATCCCTGGAATTGTGTACGGCAAAGGGAAAGAAAATACTTCCGTCAGTGTTGATAATCTAACATTGATTAAAACGCTTCGTGACGAAGGAAAGAACGTAATCATTTCACTTGATATTGAAGGCGATTCTAAAGTGGACGTCATGTTGCATGACTATCAAATAGAGGCACTAAGAGGTGATGTGTATCACGTCGACTTCTATGCGGTAGACATGTCCTCAGAGATTGACGTAAATGTCCCTGTTCATCTTGAAGGGGAAGCGCAAGGTGTGAAAGACGGAGGAATTCTGTCTCAACCTCTATATGAACTAGCTGGTAAAGCGAAACCGACTGAGATTCCAGAATCTATTACGGTAGATATTTCTAAGCTAGAAGTAGGCGATAGCGTAACCGTAGCTGACCTTCCTAAGATTTCAAACTTTGAGATTACAGAAGATGAAGCAACGACAATCGCGAACGTATTGCCTCCTACGACAGAAGAAGTAGTAGAACCAGGTGAAACTCAAGATGGTTCTGTTGAACCGGAACTTGTTGATGGGGAAGACAGTAACAACCAAGAATAGAGATCATCTTAATCAAGAAGAGAGAAGGCGTAGCCTATATGAAGGTTACGCCTTTTTTTCAAATTCTTGAGGAGATGTGAATTCATAAGTTCGTTCCATAAAGAAGGACAGAGTGCGTAACTAGAGTCCAAAGAAATATGTAGTAGAAGGCTGTACGTTACGTGCAGTCGCTTTTCATTTCCTCATGACTTCCGTTACAATAACATCAGAGAACAAAGCAGAAACGAGGGATTAGATGAAGCTCATTGTTGGACTAGGAAATCCAGGACCTAAATTTGATCAAACAAGACATAATATAGGGTTTATGGCCATAGATGAATTGGTGTCACGACAGAATTGGAAGCTTAATAAAGAGAAATTTAAAGGGGTCTACACCGTTGAACGTTTGAACGGGGAGAAAGTGATTATCGTTAAGCCGATGACGTACATGAACTTATCTGGTGAGTGTGTGCGTCCTTTAATGGAATACTACGACCTTGAACCGGAAGACGTGGTTGTTATCTACGATGACATGGACTTGCCAACAGGAAAAGTTCGTCTCCGTCAAAAAGGTGGACATGGTGGCCACAATGGAATTCGCTCTATGATTGATCAATTAGGCACGAAAGAATTCAATCGAATCCGTTTAGGAATTGGGAAGCCGACCGCACCGATGTCTGTAACTGATTATGTGCTTGGTAAATTTGATGGCGAAGAACAAAAATTTGTTTCAGAAGCAGTAGTTAAGGCAGCTGAAGCATGTGAGGCATGGACGGACAAATCATTCTTAGAAGTAATGAATACATTTAATCAATAGAGTAAGCTGTATACTGAAGGTCGGCTCGGGGTAAACTAGTGCTGTCACGCTATATCTCGAGGAGGATTCAGCTTGTCTGTTAAATACTATTGTCGTCACTGCCATACGAAAGTAGGCGAGCTGCCCCATCAGCTTACAGATGGCTATCAGCTGGGCCTAGAAGACTTAACAGAGGACGAACGAAATATGATGATCCAACATAAGAATGATGGGAGCCTTTATGTGCAAACCATCTGTGAGAACTGTCAAGATACATTAGAAAAGAATCCGCACTATCATGAATTGGACTACTTTTTACAATAGAATGAAGCAAAGAGAGCTTTGGATGGATCCAAAGCATTTTTGCGTTGGTGTGAGAGGTTAAGGGGGATAAGGGCATGATGCAAGGAATAAAGAACTTTTTAAAAACGCAAGATGATATACAGTCCATTCTTTCAGGATTTCAATCAGGAATGAAAGAGCAATTTGTTTCTGGGCTTTCTGGTTCTGCACGGAGCGCGCTTGTATCTGTGATGGAAGAAGCGGAAGAGAGGCCAATTCTGCTCGTAACGCATCAATTGATGCAGGCTCAACAGTTGTATGAGGACTTGGTTTCACTTATGGACCCAGAAGACGTCCACTTGTACCCGGTCAACGAATTGATAGCTTCAGAAATCGCGATTGCAAGCCCTGAGTTACTTAGCGATCGTCTCGAAGCATTGAACCATTGGGCTGAACGAAATAGAGGGGTGCTCATTGCTCCAGTCGCTGCTTTGAAGCGCTTGTTGCCTCCTACATCTTATTGGGAAGAATATCAACTTCACTACAAACTTGGGGATGTCATTGACTTGGAAGCTCATCTCGCTTCACTCGTTGATATGGGGTACAGTCGAGTTGATATGGCGACTAAGCCTGGTGAATTTAGTCTCCGTGGAGGGATTCTTGATATCTACAGTTTAACGCAGCCGAATCCAGTTCGAATTGAATTGTTCGATGACGAAGTAGATTCTATGCGTTTCTTTGATTCTGAAAGTCAACGCTCCCTTGAGAAGGTAGACGCAATTAAAATTGGACCAGCGAGTGAACTGCTACTAAAAGATGCTGACTACAGGCGTGGAGCTGACAGTCTGGAAACCGCCCTTTCTGATACACTTGCTGCGACGAAAGATGACAATATTCGTGAGCAACTCGTTGAAACCGTAGAGCATGACCTTGAACGGCTAAAGAACGGGGAACGGTTTGAGGGGATGTACAAATACATCTCACTCTATTACGAACAAACTACTAGTTTATTAGATTATGTTCCAGATAACGGACTGCTTATCTTTGACGAAATGAGCCGTATCCAAGAAACGGCAAATCGATTGGATGAAGAAGAAGGAGAATGGTATACAAGCCTACTGAACTCAGGAAAGATAGTGCGAGAACTATCCATCTCCTATGACTGGCACGAAGTGTGGAAGAACATACGTCATCCACGCTTATATATGTCTGTATTCTTAAGACATATCCCAAATACGCAACCAGAGAATATCGTCAATATGTCTTGTCGAGCCATGCAACAGTTCCATGGGCAGATGAATCTATTGCAAAGTGAAATGCAACGTTGGACGAAGGGCAATTACTCCGTGTTAATCGTTGCACCGAATGAAGAACGCGCTGAAAAGGTGAAATCGGTTCTAGAAGACTACGATATGGAAGCGGTCATCTCAGAAGGGGAGTATGAGCTTCCGCTTTCAACCCCGACCGTTATCACGGGGCAGTTGCAATCTGGATTTGAGCTTCCTATGCATAAGGTGGCAATTCTCACTGAAGGTGAACTATTTAAGAAGCGAAGTGGTTCCCGCCAGAAGAAGAAAAAGCAGAAGATGACTAACGCCGAGCGAATTAAGAGTTACCAGGAGCTAAAAGTTGGGGACTACGTCGTTCATAGTAGTCACGGGATTGGTAAGTATTTAGGGATTGAAACGCTTGAATTAAACGGCGTCCATAAAGACTATATGCTGATCAAATACTCTGGCGATGACAAACTGTACGTTCCTATCGAACAAATCGATTTAATTCAGAAGTTTGTAGGATCAGAAGGGAAAGAACCTAAGCTATACAAGCTTGGGGGATCAGATTGGAAGAAAGTCAAAAGTCGGGTGCAGTCGTCTGTTGAAGATATTGCAGATGAACTGATTAAACTATACGCAGAGCGAGAATCTACGACAGGGCATGCCTTTAGCCAAGATACGGAAATGCAACGTGACTTTGAAGCTGCCTTCCCTTACCAAGAAACAGAAGACCAGTTACGGTGCATTCAAGAGATTAAAGAGGACATGGAGAAGTCTAGACCTATGGATCGTCTCCTTTGTGGGGATGTCGGTTATGGAAAAACGGAAGTTGCGATACGTGCTGCCTTCAAAGCAATTGTGGAAGGAAAGCAAGTAGCCATCCTAGTTCCTACTACAATCTTGGCACAACAACACTTTGAAACCATCCAAGAACGTTTCCAAGACTTTGGTGTAAATATAGGCTTGTTGAGTCGTTTCCGTACGAAGAAGCAGCAAAAGGACATAAAGGATGGATTAGAAAAGGGGCTCATTGATATTGTGGTGGGCACGCACCGTCTCTTATCGAAAGATGTAAAGGTTAAAAACTTGGGTCTTCTTATCGTCGATGAGGAACAACGGTTCGGTGTAAAGCATAAAGAAAAGATTAAACAGCTGAAGACCAATGTAGATGTACTTACTCTTACAGCTACGCCTATTCCGCGTACACTCCATATGTCTATGCTTGGCGTTCGTGACTTGTCTGTAATTGAAACGCCACCTGAGAACCGCTTTCCGATTCAAACCTACGTACTTGAATACAATCCGGTATTCATACGAGAAGCGATAGAGCGAGAGCTCGCTCGTGGGGGGCAGGTATTCTTTCTCTTTAACAGAGTAGAAAACATTGAGCGGATGGCTGAGGAAATTTCTGCGCTTGTGGAAGATGCACGGGTAACGTTTGCTCATGGGCAGATGAATGAGACAGAGCTTGAGAATGTCATGTTTAGTTTTCTTGAAGGAGAAGCAGATGTACTCGTCAGTACGACGATTATCGAGACAGGTGTAGATATCCCGAACGTAAACACGCTCATTGTCTATGATGCCGATCGCATGGGACTGAGTCAGCTGTATCAGCTACGAGGGCGCGTTGGTCGTTCGAACCGAGTTGCATACGCCTACTTTACGTACCAACGGGACAAGGTGCTTACAGAGGTGGCTGAGAAGCGTCTCCAAGCAATTAAAGAGTTCACAGAACTAGGTTCAGGATTTAAGATTGCAATGAGAGACTTATCTATACGAGGAACAGGAAATCTGTTAGGATCTCAACAACATGGGTTCATTGATTCTGTAGGATTTGATATGTACTCACAGATGCTTAAAGATGCAATCGACGCTCGTAAAGAAGGCAAAGATATTGAAGATATTCAGCCTTTCGAACCGGAACTGAATTTAACAATCGATGCTTATATTCCAGATGTGTACATTGATGATGAGAAACAGAAGATTGATATGTACAAACGTATTCAGGCTATTGAGGAGAAAGAAGATATAAGGGATATTCAAGAAGAGTTGGTCGACCGCTTTGGCGACTATCCAGAAGAGGTTGAGAATCTGTTTAAAGTGGCTAAGATTAAGCTGTTAGCGAAACAGGAAAGAATAGAGTCCATTACAGAGAAGAAGAAGCAAATCGAACTGATTATGCAGGAGAATGAGACGGATCGCATCCAAGGAAAAGGTGATCAGCTGTATATGAAAGCGATGAGCTATGGAACAGGGAGAATGGTGAATCTAGGTAGTGAAGGACAGAAGCTGAAGATGACACTTCTACTCTCTAAACAAAACTATAAAGAGCGCTATGACTACATTTCACAACTCATTCAGGATGTGAAAGAAGTAAAAGAAGCGGAACCTACGACATAAATAAATCCTCCTCTTCCACGTCGGAAGAAGGAGGATTTTTCATTATAGGTGAAAAATAAAAACAATGGAATGTATAGAAAAATTCAGGAAGTATGTATACTTCTTCAAGGTTGCAAAATAATAAAATCATCAACAGGTGAATCATCACCGTAGAATACTCATCATTGAAAAGAGGGGTTCCGTAATATGAAGGCAACAGGTATTGTACGTCGTATTGATGACCTAGGTCGTGTGGTTATCCCTAAAGAAATTCGTAGAACACTACGAATTCGAGAAGGTGACCCGCTTGAGATCTTCGTGGATCGCGAAGGGGAAGTCATCTTGAAGAAGTATTCGCCTATTAGTGAGCTTGGAGATTTCGCGAAGGAATATGCGGATGCCCTATTTGATTCCCTCGGACATACTGTATTGATTTGTGACCGAGATGATTTTATCGCCGTGTCTGGAGGTACGAAGAAAGAGTACCTGAATAAAGGAATCGGCAAGAGAGTAGAACAGGCAATTCAAGACAGAACTGCACTTACAGAAACGAATGAGTCCACGGTCGAAATTGTCAACGATGTTGAAGAGACGCTCTCATCCTATGTCATTGGTCCAATCGTTGCTAATGGTGACCCAATTGGTTGCGTACTCATCTTATCGAAAGATGGACAATCATTAGGAGCTGTTGAACAGAAGTCAGTCGAGACGGCTGCAAGTTTCTTGGCAAGGCAAATGGAATAGAAACAAGGTACGGAGCGTGTTGACGCTCCTTTTTCTATGCCTTTTACCGTATTTAGCTCTCCTGATTCCGGTTGTCTGTCTATGCTATAATGTTGCATATGGAAAAGGATAGAAAGGACCCAGTATGAAAAACGGAAACTCATCGAATCAATTTATTAAAGGAGCGCTTCTGCTAACGATTGCAGGCTTAGTGAGTAAGATCTTAAGTGCTGGCTATCGGATTCCGCTTCAGAATATTACAGGAAACGAAGGATTCTATGTCTATCAACAAGTCTACCCCATCCTTGGTATTGCGTGGATGTTATCCCTATACGGATTGCCGGCTGCGTTATCCTCTTTAGTTGCAGAACAAACGATAAAAGACAAATACCGTAATGGGGGTACAGTGTTCCTACCTGTATTCCTTGCGATGATGTTATTGTCCTTGCTTGGCTTTTTAGTTGTCTATTTTGGGAGCTCGGCTCTTGCACGATTTATAGGAGACCCGTCATTGACTCCAATCTACAAACTCGCATCCTTCACCTTTTTATTCCTCCCGTTTACGTCGGTATTACGGGGGTGGTTTCAAGGGGATGGGGATATGAAACCTACAGCCATCTCTCAAGTTGTGGAACAATTGGTGCGCGTGGTCGTTATTTTATTTGCGGCTGTTGTTCTTGTTGGAGAAGATGTCTATCTCATAGGGAGTGGAGCGGCCTACGGCTCTATTGCTGGAGCGCTTGCTGCTATTATCACGCTGGTTTATTTCCGAGTGAAACATCGAAATAAAGCTCTAGTTAGAATGGAAGGGTTAGCTTGGTCGCGTGTTCTTTATACCGTGTTTGTCGTTGGCGTCTTTACGTGCTTCAATTATATGACACTCCTCTTTATGCAACTTGCAGATGCCTTGAATCTGGTTAACGCATTAGAAAGCGCTGGGATGTCCTTTGAGGCAGCTAAAGAGTGGAAAGGGATATTCGATCGCGGCTATCCTTTATTGCAACTAGGCCTTGTTCTAGGCTCTTCGCTTGCACTCGCCTTAATACCCGCTCTAACAAAACAGCGACTAGCAAAGAATGAAGAGCAAACAATTCTGCACACGAAGCAGGCGTTATCATTAAGCTTTTACCTATCTCTTGGTGCTACAATTGGACTCATTCTTATGTTCCCGCAAGTAAATGTGTTGTTCTTTGAGACGGATGAGGGAACAACAGCATTGCGTGTTCTGTCGTTAGCTATTTTATTTGGATCGGTCGGGTTAACATCTTCAGCTCTGCTACAAGGTCTTGGGACGACGTTGTTGCCCGCTGCTATTGTGCTTATTGCATTCGTCCTGAAGTGTGTAGGAAATAGTATCGCCGTTCCGCTATGGGGGATTACTGGAGCTGCTGTTAGCTCGACTGGGGCTATGGCAATTATATGTATAGCGAATCTGGTAGCATTGCGAACAAAGTTGAAGCGTTCCCTTCCCATTATGAACCTTCGATTGATTGGAATCGTGTTCGTTGCAGTTCTGGCTTTGGTCGTTTCTGTTCACACATCTTTGTTCTTATATCGGGAAATGTTTCCTGTGAAACAACGCTTAGATTACATCGGTTACACCTTTGTACCTGTACTAGTTGGAGCCCTTACATATATCATTGCTTTAATACGAGGGGGAGCCTTTACAGACGAACTTCTTGAGCAATTCCCCCTCCAATCGTTAATATCGAAACTAAAGAAATAGGAGGTCTTGTCATGAGCCACATTACGATTATTGGTCTTGGTGGTGGAGATTTAGATCAGCTCTCGTTACGTAGTTATCGCACGCTAACGAAGCACGAAGGAAAGGTCTACACCCGAACAATAGACCATCCATTAATTCCGGAGTTAGAAAAAGAAGGAGTCGCCTTTCAATCATTTGATACAGTCTACGAGAAGCATGACGATTTCCAGTCTGTATACGAAGAAATTACGAGTTCTCTCATACAGGTAGCCGAAGAGGAACCGGTACTTTATACAGTACCTGGCCATCCAATGTTGGCAGAACAATCGGTGCAATTATTGTTAGCTGCTCAGCAGGAAGGGAAGGTTGAGATCCAGATTTCAGGGGGACAAAGTTACTTGGACGATACGTTTTCTGCTTTAGGGATTGATCCGATTGAAGGATTTCAATTTATGGACGGTACATCGTTCAATCGCAATGCAATTGAACATCGACACCATACAATCTTCTGCCAGGTCTATGATGAAATGATTGCATCGGCCGTTAAGTTGGAATTAATGGAAGACCTATCTCCGGATACGAGCGTCTACATCGTGAATGCAGCGGGGTCTTCCATGGAAGAAATTATTGAGGTGCCGCTTCATGAATTAGACCGTAGCGTTAAATTAAGTAACTTAACGAGCGTATATGTTCCACCAGTTTCGGAGGAGACGCTTAACCATCAATTCTTCCGATTGCGCGATACAATTGCAACACTCCGTGGACCAGAAGGCTGTCCATGGGATAAAGAGCAGACACACGAAAGTCTACGTCCTTATCTTATCGAAGAGGCCTATGAATTTATTGATGCAGTTGTCAATGAAGATGATGAGAATATGATTGAAGAGTTAGGCGACTTGCTCTTGCAAATCATGTTACACAGTCAAATAGGAGAAGATGAAGGATTTTTCTCCATTGATGACGTAATTCTATCCATTACAGATAAAATGATACGCCGGCACCCACACGTGTTTGGAGAGGTTGCGGTTGAATCATCTGAAGATGTTGTGAGCAACTGGGATGAGATTAAACGCCAAGAAAAAGAGGAGAGGATGTCTGCTCTTGATGGTGTGGAGGAATCATCTCCACAGTTGCTTCGCTCGAAAGAGTTACAGAAGAAAGCGAAGAAAGTAGGATTTGATTGGGATGATCCAACTCCGATTTGGGAGAAGATTGAGGAGGAGCTTGAGGAATTTCGTCAAAGCCTTCAGAACGAGAGTGCAAACGCGCAGGAGTTAGAATTTGGAGACGTCCTATTTGCACTCGTGAATCTAGCAAGATACTATAAAATCAATCCTGAACTAGCACTTAGACAAACCAATGCCAAATTTGAACGACGCTTTCGAGAAATGGAAATCATGATTCAAGGAACGGGGCAGTCTCTCGAATCAATGACGTTATCAGAGCTTGACGCATACTGGGAGAAAGCAAAAATGAAGGAAAGAAATGAGGACTAGCATATGAGGTTAGATAAATTCTTAAAGATATCTCGATTAATTAAACGACGCACGTTGGCTAAAGAAGTAGCGCAACAGGGGCGTATTCACATTAACGGGAATGTAGCGAAAGCTTCCTCTGAAATTGAGGTTGGCGATGAACTTTCCATTCGCTTTGGACAAAAACAGTTGACGATTGAAATTGTTTCGATAAGAGAAAATGTAAGAAAAGAAGAAGCACAGTCGTTGTACAAAGTGCTTAAAGAGGAAGAAGTGTAAGAGGGAAGAGGTCGTCAGCGGACGGCCTCTTTTTCTATGTTCTATTCCTGCTCTTCATCTCATAAATTAATAACGATTATGGGAGAGGGGTGGAAGAATGGAGTATGGAATAGACCAGCAATCTCGTGGACAAGCCGAACACCACGTTAAGATGAATAATCGTAGAAATTTAGAGATAACCGGTGTGAAAGAAGTAGACAGCTTTGATGCGGAAGAGTTTCTCCTGCAGACAACAATGGGGTACCTCGTTATTCGGGGACAGAACCTACAAATGAAGAACTTAGATGTGGAAGAAGGGATCGTTTCAATCAAAGGAAAGGTGTACGAGCTTTCCTATCTCGATGAACAGAGTGGGGAGAAAGCTAAAGGATTCTTTAGCAAAATGTTTAAATGAGTCTTGATACACAGTTTTACACGATGCTCCTTATGTTCGGTAGCGGGGTCTATTTAGGCTCTGCTATTGATACATATAGGAGGTTTGAACGGTTATGGAAAGGCCACGTCTGGCTACGTTACGTGAGTGAAATTTTGTTTTGGGTGATTCAATCCGTCATTATCTTTTACATGCTTTTTCTCGGAAATGAGGGCGAACTTCGGTTTTACATCTTCCTCTCAATTCTATGTGGGTACGCAGCCTATCAAGCGCTCTTTAAAACGGTGTATCGCCTATGGTTGGAACGTGTCATTACAATGACTGTAGCGTTATATCGCTTTTTGAAGCGGCTTGTTTTTGTGTTGATTGTACAACCCATCCGATTCCTGCTGATGCTGGTTACGAAGCTGTTAATTATCTTTTGGTCTGTCATTCTGTGGATCTTGATGACTCTTCTTAAAGTGGTTCTCTATCCCATTCGGCTACTTGGTAAGCTGCTATGGTGGCTACTTCCGAAAAAGTTTCAAGAATTTCTGAGACAAGTTGCAGGATTCTATAGTAAAATGAAGAATAGGTTAGATAAAATATGGGAAAAGTACGTAAGTAAAAGGGGGGAATAATCGGTGAAGTCTGAGCGAGATACCGTTGCAAAAATTGAGTCCAATTATGTGAAACAGTACGATGCCCAAGTATCAAGACAAAAGAATCGTCAAAAACGTCTCGTGCGCCGATTGGCACTCTTTGCAGTCCTTACCTTCGTGATCATGGGAGGGTTACTTTCTTACCATATTCATCAACGATCCTTACATGCAGAGAAAAAGGCAGATTATGAAGAGTTGAAGACAGAGCATAATCAGCTTGAACAGAAGCAGGCGAACTTAGAGGAAGAGATTCAACTTCTGAAGGATGAAGACTATGTGCTCCAAATTGCGCGTACGAACTATTTCTTCTCCAAAGAGGGAGAAATCATCTTTAAGTTGCCAGATAGCGACCCGTCTTATTGACACCTTTTTCAATGCTTATATATAATAGTAAAGAATGATACATTTTTTTAAATCTTAAGGAGGAGCATTTCTTTTATGTCAATTGAAGTAGGCAGCAAGTTGCAGGGCAAGGTAACGGGTATTACCAATTTCGGAGCATTCGTTGAGCTTCCAAATGGGTCAACAGGGCTTGTTCACATTAGTGAGGTTGCTGATAATTATGTAAAGGACATTAATGAGCATCTATCTAAAGGCGACCAGGTAGAGGTAAAGGTCATTAATGTTGAAAACGATGGAAAGATTGGTCTATCCATCAAGAAGGCTAAAGAAAACTATAACAGCAATAGTAACAACAATAACAACAATAGCCGCCCTAATAAAGGAAGAGGCAATCGTCCACAACGAAACGAAAAGCCTGAGAACTTTGAATCAAAAATGAATCGTTTTCTTAAAGATAGCGAAGACCGCCTAGCTTCTTTAAGAAAGCACACGGAATCAAAACGTGGTGGTAGAGGTGCTAAGAAAGGTTAACTTGCTGTCTAACCATGGTAAAAGTGAATCTAAATTAAGATATCTCTATATATAAGAGACTGGCTGCCTAGCCAGTCTCTTTTTATTAGGCTCTATTAATTTCGTACACATTCACGGTGTAGCCCCGGGCATGAGTGTTTAGAACTAGGGTGAACATGTCCCCATGAGCGCGAAAAACCTCATACGCATCGTTTAAAGAGAGCTATCTTTGTTCAAACAGCATTAGATTTGGTACGATGTGGATGGAAAGAAAAGATGAAGAGGAGCGAACTGGATGGGAACACATTTACTTCAAGGTGATGCGTTTTATAAGACGCTAGAAAAGGCGATTGACCATACACGTGTTGGCATAACCATAACGGACCCAACAATAGCAGACAATCCAATTGTGTATGCGAACGAATCCTTTCAACAGATTACAGGTTATGAGGAAGATGATATTATTGGTCATAATTGTCGTTTTCTTCAGGGGAAAGAGACAGACAAGGATGCCGTTTACCAAATTAAACGGGCTGTTGAAAATGCCGATTCAATTGAGATTACCATTTTAAACTATAGGAAAGATGGGACACCATTTTGGAATGAGCTACATATTGACCCTGTTTATGTAGAGTCGGAGGATAAGACATACTTTATTGGGATTCAGCATGATGTGACGAAGCAGAAAGAGACGGAAGAACAATTAAAGACTTCTGAGGATGAAGTGATGGCTCTATCTACGCCAATCGTTTCTATTGCAGAAGGGGTATCTGTCTTGCCTTTAGTTGGGAGTATGTCTAAAGAGCGGATTGATACAATATCGGATCATATTACAGAGAAGATTTCTAGGAATCGCGAGGAGACGTTAATCGTTGAGTTGTCTGGTATTCGTGATTTTAACGAAGAGGTCATTAGAGGCATCTATCGTTTACATGATCTATTGAACTTATTAGGGACAACCTTAATCATTTCAGGGATTCAGCCGGAATTTGCTGCACAATCAGCCAAACTCCAAATGGACCTATCCACGATTCAAACGTATGGCACTGTAAAGGAAGCATTGAAATATATTCAATAGAACAAAAAAAGGCTGTCCATTTATGGACAGCCTTTCGTGTATGACCCGTACGGGATTCGAACCCGTGTTACCGCCGTGAAAGGGCGGTGTCTTAACCACTTGACCAACGGGCCAGAAGATATGGTAGCGGTGGAGGGGATCGAACCCACGACCTCACGGGTATGAACCGTGCGCTCTCGCCATCTGAGCTACACCGCCATGTCTTAAATGGTTTTGCCTCTCTCAAAGGCACAAACAATATACTACAGTACATCATTTCAACTGTCAACGAAATAGAATAAAAAAATTATATTCTATTAATTTTTAATTTTTCTACATCTTTTACGGTCGATTTATAGCGGAAAACAGGAAGTTTAATTTGGTGCCACAACTGTTTTGGCGAATTCTACCATTGTTGCAATGAAACCGTCGAAAAGATTTAGTTCTATGCCCTCTTGTTTTGACAAAATAAGCTCGTCCTACGTGGTTTAATAAACTTACAAATACGACAAGGAGTGGTGATTGGAATGACAACATTAACACGTACTGGAGGAAAGGTTATGAAGGGGAGCTTTTCAGCGACGCTGGCTAGAGGGAAACAAAAGCTCGGTGATCGGACACGTGCACTTATGATTGAAAGAGGTCTGCTACTCTTTCTTGTTGCATTCCTATTAGGACGAGCTGTTGTATTATCCAGCGTTTCTCCATTTGCGTTAGCGTTCCTGGCGGCGGTTTGGTTAATGCGTAAGGAGAGATCTATTAACGTAACGATTGCGGCAGTGGCTGGGGCGGTAACGATTAGTATCTCGCAGGGCGTGTTTGTGTTAACGGCATCGGTTACCTTCTTTGTGATAGCATTCTTATTTCAAAGGATCCAAGCTCAGCAACGTTTGTTACCAGTCTACGTGTTTTTAGCAAGTTTCATACCTAGGCTAGTCTACTTTTATTTCGTAGATGGGGTAGAAACTTATGCGTTGGTTATGTCGGGGGTAGAGGCCGGATTGAGTTCAATCCTTGTCCTTATCTTTATGCAGAGTGTTCCGCTATTATCACCAAAGCGAATAACGAAAACGTTAAAGAATGAAGAAATTATATGCATGATTATTCTGCTAGCCTCAATCTTGACAGGGACGATTGGGTGGCAGGTTTATGATATATCCGTGGAGCAGGTATTGTCTCGCTATTTAGTGCTTGGATTGGCGTTTATTGGGGGTGCCGCTATTGGCGCAACGGTGGGTGTCGTTACGGGATTGATTTTGAGTCTTGCCAATGTGGCTGATCTCAATCAGATGAGTCTGTTAGCCTTCTCAGGTCTTCTTGGAGGGTTATTAAAAGAAGGGAGAAAACTAGGGGTAGGAGCGGGCCTGTTTGTGGCCACGCTTCTTATTGGAATCTATGGGGATGGGATGGAGGCGCTCGGGCCTTCCATGATTGAAACTTCAGTAGCTGTGCTACTCTTTTTCGTGACGCCTGAAAGTTGGATTCGGAAGATGGCTCGTTACATACCAGGTACGAGCGAGCACTCTGAAGAACAAGCTCAATATCTACAAAAGGTGAGGGATGCAACCGCTAGTCGTGTTGAACAATTTTCAAGCGTATTTCAGGCTTTATCCAATAGCTTTGACCGTGCTCAATGGCAAATGGACGAGGATGAACAAACGAAAGAGACGGATTTCTTCTTAAGTAATGTAACAGAAAAGACTTGTCAATCATGCTTCCGCAAGGATAAGTGCTGGGCGCAGTGCTTTGATGAGACGTATGGATATATGCAAGAACTTATGACGGAACTTGATGAAGGGACGTTCAAACCGCGCCGTAAACTTCATAATGATTTCGATCGACATTGCGTGAAGTCCGATAAAGTGATTGAGGCGATGAAAGGAGAGTTATCATTCTATCAAGCTAACCAACAGTTAAAGAAACAAGTAAAGGAGAGTAGACAATTTGTAGCTGATCAATTAAGAGGGGTTTCGGCGGTAATGGATGACTTTGCAAAGGAGATTCTAAAAGAAAGGGTGAACCATGAACAACAAGAAGAGGCAATTAGTTCTGCTTTAAAGAGTATGGGGTTTGAAATTGAGAAATTAGATATTTTCAGCTTGGACCCAGGAAGCGTGGATATCGAAATGACGCTATCGTTTTACGATTATAAAGGGGAAGGGGCTAAGATTGTTGCGCCTGTCTTATCCGATATACTAAATGAGACGATTGTTGTGAAGCATGAGGAGGTTTCTCCTTTTCCAAACGGATATTGTCAATTTTCATTTAGTTCCTCACAGAAATACAAAGTAGACAGCGGTGTTTCTCATGCTGCTAAGGATGGAGGGTTTATTTCAGGTGATAGTTATTCCTTAATTGAGCTCGGTGCAGGGAAGCATGCAGTTGCCATTAGTGACGGGATGGGGAATGGAGAGCGGGCCCACATCGAAAGTACCGAAACGCTCCGTCTGCTCCAACAAATCTTGCAAACTGGCATCGACGAAGAAGTCGCAATTAAGTCGATTAATTCCATCCTGTCATTACGGACGATGGACGAGATCTTCTCGACACTGGACTTAGCTGTGGTCGATTTGAATGATGCTGCCGTGAAGTTTCTTAAGATTGGTTCTACACCAAGCTATATAAAGAGAGGAGACCAGCTGATTAAGATTGAGGCAAGTAACTTGCCGATGGGGATTATCACAGACTTCGATGTTGATGTTGTGAGTGAGCAGTTAAAGCCAGGGGATTTATTAATCATGATGAGTGATGGTATCTTTGATGGTCCTAAGCATGTCGAGAATATTGATATGTGGCTCAGAAGGAAAATACGTGAGATGAGAACGGAAGACCCGCAAGATGTAGCGGACTTATTATTAGAGGAGGTAATTCGAACAAGATCAGGAAGAATTGAAGATGATATGACTGTATTGGTTACGAAGATTGACCATAACGTACCTAGGTGGGCCGCCATTCCACTCTACGGTCAGCAAGCTCAATAAGGGAGGGTATAAAAGGAGTGAATCTCGTCCATGATGGTGATAAATCATGGAGGAGGAGATGGATCGTGAGTACAGGTACAATTAAGCAAATACTGCTCATTACAGATGGGTGCTCCAACCAAGGAGAATCCCCTGCATCAGTGGCAGCGTTAGCCGAGCAACAAGGGATTGCGGTGAACGTCATTGGCATCTTGGAGGACCAAGAGAATGAAGCGGCGACACAAGGTCTTAGTGAGGTAGAGGAGATTGCGCTTTCTGGTGGTGGTGTAAGCCAGATTGTTTATGCTGAATCACTTTCACAGACTGTGCAAATGGTAACGAAACAGGCGATGACTCAAACACTGCAAGGGGTGGTGAATCAAGAGTTAAAGCATATTCTGGGTTCTAAAGAAACAATGGAAGACTTGCCTCCAGAACAGCGGGGCGAAGTTATGGAAGTGGTAGAGGATCTTGGTGAAAGATGTGGACTTGAGGTGCTTGTGCTAATTGATACGAGTGCGAGCATGGGCAACAAGCTGCCGACTGTACAGGAAGCTTTAATCGATTTATCAATCAGTTTGAACGCGCGTTCTGGTGATAATCGGTTCTCCATCTTTTCATTTCCCGGGAAAAGAAAAGATTTGGATAAAGTGATGGACTGGACTCCCCGCCTGGATTCCATCTCATCTGTATTTCCAAAGTTGGCTACAAGAGGGATTACACCCACGGGTCCTGCAATTCGCGAAGCGTTAAAGCAATTCACGAAAAAAAGAGGACTGAGAGGATTCCTCGCCAAAGAAGAGACGCCACATGAACAACAATGGGATTAAACTTGCACCTGGGACAGTGGTTCGGGGGAAGTGGCACGGGAAGAGCTATGTCATTGGAAAGAAGTTAGGTTCCGGAGCGCTAGGAACGGTTTATTTAGCTTCTTACAATGGAACGGAGGTCGCGGTTAAGTTAAGCCATAACAGCACATCGATCACGTCAGAGGTGAACGTACTCAAGAACTTTCAGAAGGTCCGGGGAAAAAACCTCGGGCCTTCTTTAATCGATGTGGACGATTGGGAAGTAGGGTCGAAACAACGCCTTTCCTTTTATGCCATGGAATATTTAAAAGGAAAAGATTTGCTTACCTTCATCCGAGAAAAAGGAGACGACTGGGTTGGCATTATTGTGATGCAACTGCTCGATTCACTAGCGGACCTTCATAACGAGGGATGGGTGTTTGGAGATTTAAAACCTGAAAACTTACTAGTCACCTATCCACCAGCAAAGGTCCGATGGGTGGATGTTGGAGGGACAACGCAAATCGGCAGAGCGATTAAAGAGTATACCGAATTTTATGATCGTGGGTTCTGGGGCATGGGGTCTAGAAAGGCCGAACCTACCTATGATTTATTTGCGCTTGGTATGATCATGCTACAGGTGGATTATCCTAACCGTTTTGAGAGAGGGGGGGACGGAACACGTTCATTATGGGAGCATTTAGACCGAGCTACGCTCATTCGTAGGTATAAGCCAGTTGTGAGGAAAGCCCTTCAAGGTGAATACCATACAAGTGAAGAGATGAAGCGGGATGTTATGGATGCACTTATGGGACAGAACCATGCCGATCCTAAGCCAACTCGGATGAATAAACCGAAGAAGTTCACTTCAAGGTCGATGACTTCTCTAAAGACACAACGCACTCCCTCTTCTTACAGGTGGGAAAGTGTAGGTCTAATGAGCGCTGTCGGCGTTTTTTATACGGTGTATATGCTATTACAATGGCTTTAAATGGCGTTATTTTGCGGTTGGCGACTGGGTAATGATAGGATGAATACATGAAGACGATCAAAAGAACGGAGTGGAGGGCTTGTTGCATCACAAGATAACTACATTCGCCAACCGACATCATTTATTTACTGACCATATGCATATTCTTGTAGCGGTTTCAGGTGGTCCAGATTCTATGGCTTTGCTTCATTATTTGAAGGAACGTCAAACTGTCCATGGCTGGAAACTGACTGTTTTAACGGTAGATCATCAACTTCGGGAAGAAACTTCGAAACAAGATGTGCAATATGTGATTAACAAGTGTGCGGAATGGGGAATTGAATGCAAGAACGTTTCTTTAAATGTTCCTGCCCATAAAGAGGCATATGGACAAAGTACTCAAGTAGCTGCAAGGGAATTAAGATATCGTTACTTTGCTCAACAGATGGAAGAATTGGAGGCAGACGCAATTGCGTTTGGCCATCATGGTGATGATCAGGTAGAAACGGTATTCATGAATCTCATGCGTGGGGTGGAACCGATGCATGTTCATGGAATGCCTGTTAAGCGACCTTTTGGGGGCGGTGAGTTGATTCGTCCCATGCTATCGGTGACAAAGGCTGATATTGAACAGTACTGTGTGCAATACGAGCTTCATCCGAGGCGGGATGAGTCTAATGACGAACCTACCTATACACGTAATGATTTTCGTCTACATGTTCTGCCGTTTTTGAAGCAACATAATCCAAGAATCCATGAGCATATTCAATTGTTTCACGAATACATAGGGGAAGATTTTACGTATTTGATGGGGGAAGCAGAAGCTCTATTTCAATCCGCTTTGTTTCAGAAAGAGGTAGGACGAATTTCGTTCAGTCGACAAGATTTTCTGCGCCTTTCTCGTCCTTTACAAAGACGTTCCTTTCATCTAATATTAAACTATCTTTATCATGAACCACCTAGTGATGTAACTTATCATCACTGGGAACAGTACATACAGTTAATGGAAGGGGAGAAGGCGCATACGTCCTTTGACCTTCCTAACGGGCTACAAGTGGTTCGATCATATAATGATGTGGTGGTGGAGTTTAGAAGTCGGCATAGTGAAAATGATGAATGTTTTTGCTATGAATTAGCGATTCCTGGAGCTACCACCACTCAGGAACGACATTTTTTCGAAACGTTTCTATCGGATGAACGTACAGAAAGAGACAGTCATCACTTTGCTTGTGATGTAAGTAACATTTCGTTCCCTCTATATGTTCGGACACGCAAGCCAGGAGACAGGATTCGCTTGCGTGGGATAAACGGACATAAAAAGGTGAAAGACCTTTTTATCGATGAGAAAATCCCCCGTTCCGCCCGAACGTATTGGCCTATTGTAACGGATGCAAATGGGCAAGTACTGTGGGTTGTAGGCTTAAAGAAAGCCTATGTCGAAAAGGGAAAACAATCCTCAACCTGGTTGCACCTACTATATAAGAACATTGAACACTTCTAGGAGGATGGAAAATGCATAACGATATTGAGAAAGTATTAATATCTGAAGAAGAAATTCAGGTGAAAATACGCGAACTGGCGGCACAGCTTTCTGAGGAGTATAACGAACGTTTCCCGCTTGCGATTGGCGTATTGAAAGGTGCAATGCCGTTCATGTCCGACTTGCTCAAACGCGTGGACACGTATCTTGAGATGGACTTTATGGACGTATCAAGTTATCACGGAGGAATGGAATCTTCTGGTGAGGTTAAAATCATTAAAGACTTAGATACGAAAGTAGAAGGTAGAGATCTTCTTATTATTGAGGATATTATTGATAGCGGCCTGACTCTAAGTTACTTAGTGGACTTGTTCAAATACCGTAAAGCACGCTCTATTAAGATTGTTACGCTTCTTGACAAGCCAGCTGGACGTAAAGGTGACGTGAAAGCGGACCTTGCAGGATTTGAAGTTCCAGACGAGTTCGTTGTTGGTTATGGCCTTGATTATAATGAAGCATATCGTAACCTACCATACATTGGAGTATTGAAACCTGAGGTTTACGGTGGAACTTCTAAAGAATAATGGGAACAATATAGTCATATAGCTAGTGTAACGCCTTGTACAGACTGAGGGTAATTGTTTGTATAGGTCCAAATTCATATGGTACTATTTAATATAGTTTTCTCGCTTGGGAGGAGGTAGGCAATGAACCGAATATTTCGTAACACCATTTTTTATGCACTGATTTTCTTAGTCGTAATTGGGGTTGTTGGATTGTTCCAAGGTGACAGAGATCCATCCAAGGAATTCACTACGTCTGAATTTTTAAATCAGTTAAACAATGGTGAAATCACACAAATGACCATTCAATATACGAATCATGCTTACAGGATTACTGGTGAGCTCGATTCGGAAGGTGACGACGAAGCTAATAATTTCGAAACAGAAATTCTCGACAATGAACAATTGATTTCCCAAATTCGCCAGACAGCTAGTGAAAATGGGATCGAACTAGACACTGAAAAGGCAGAAGAGCCTAGTGGATGGGTACAGCTTCTAACGTCCATCATTCCATTTATTATTATCTTCTTCTTATTCTTCTTCTTACTCAACCAGGCTCAAGGTGGCGGAAGTCGCGTGATGAACTTCGGTAAGAGTAAGGCGAAGTTATACAGTGAAGATAAGAAAAAGGTTCGCTTTAAAGACGTTGCCGGCGCAGATGAAGAGAAGCAGGAACTTGTGGAAGTGGTTGATTTCCTTAAAGACCCGCGTAAATTTGCTGCAATCGGTGCACGTATTCCTAAAGGTGTACTATTAGTTGGACCTCCGGGTACTGGTAAAACACTACTTGCACGAGCGGTTGCTGGTGAAGCAGGTGTACCATTCTTCTCAATCAGTGGTTCCGACTTCGTTGAAATGTTTGTTGGTGTTGGTGCATCCCGTGTTCGTGACTTATTTGAGAACGCGAAGAAAAATGCTCCATGTATCATCTTCATTGATGAGATTGACGCAGTAGGTCGTCAACGTGGTGCTGGTGTTGGTGGCGGACACGACGAACGTGAACAAACGCTTAACCAATTACTAGTTGAAATGGATGGCTTCGGTGCAAATGAAGGAATTATCATCATTGCTGCGACGAACCGCCCAGACATTCTAGACCCTGCATTACTCCGTCCTGGTCGTTTCGACCGTCAAATCACGGTTAACCGTCCAGATCTTAAAGGTCGTGAAGAAGTACTTAAAGTACACGCGAACAACAAGACATTGGATGAAGAGTCTGTTGATCTTCACACCATTGCAATGCGCACTCCTGGATTCTCTGGTGCGGATTTAGAGAACCTTCTTAACGAAGCGGCACTTGTCGCAGCCCGTTCTAATAAAGAGAAGATTGACATGGAATCAGTTGATGAAGCAATTGATCGTGTTATTGCTGGGCCAGCTAAGAAGAGTCGTGTTATTTCTAAGAAAGAACGTAACATCGTTGCTTACCACGAAAGTGGACACACAATCATTGGTATGGTCTTAGATGAGGCTGATGTGGTTCATAAGGTAACGATTGTACCACGTGGCCAAGCTGGTGGTTACGCTGTTATGTTACCGAAAGAAGATCGCTTCTTTATGACGAAGCCAGAGCTTCTTGATAAGATTACAGGTCTGCTTGGTGGACGTGTTGCAGAAGAGGTTACATTTGGCGAAGCAAGTACTGGTGCTCACAACGACTTCCAACGTGCAACTAGCATTGCGCGTAAGATGGTTACTGAGTACGGTATGAGTGAGAAGTTAGGACCTCTTCAATTCGGTAGTACTGGTGGCGGTCAAGTCTTCCTTGGACGCGATATCCAGAACGAGCAGAATTATAGTGACACAATCGCTTATGAGATTGACCAAGAAGTTCAAAGAATCATTATGGACTGTTACAATCGTGCGAAGCAGATTCTAACAGAACACAAAGATAAACTAGAACTAACAGCGCAAACATTGCTTGAGCGTGAAACGCTTGATGCAACGCAAATCCGTTCTCTATTTGATGAAGGCAAGCTCCCTGAAGGGACAGTCGACATCGAGAAGAAACAGGACTCAGCGAGTGAAAATTCTGATGTGAAGGTGAACATTCAGTCTAAAGAAGACGAAGAACCTTCTACAGAAGTAAACCTAGATAAAAAAGACGATAAATAAAGAAAAAGCTCCAGCGTTGCTGGAGCTTTTTTTATACATTTAGATAGAACTGATTCTTTGTAATAATTCAAAGTTCCAAGCGATTGGACATAAAATCAAATCCAACAGTAAATTTTATAAATATGGTAGAATGGGTAACGTTAAACGACCGAAGGGAAGCGGTGTATGTATGATTTTCGTTTTAGATGTAGGGAATACCAATACTGTACTTGGTGTTTTTGACGGAGATGAATTGAAATATCAGTGGCGTGTAGCCACCGACCGATATAAAACGGAAGACGAATATGGTATGCTCGTGAGCTCGTTATTTGACCATGAGAACCTCAAGTTTAATGATATAGATGGGATTATTATATCTTCAGTCGTACCTCCTATTATGTTCTCGCTAGAGCGGATGTGTCACCGTTACTTTGAACAGGGGCCGCTAGTGGTGGGTCGCTCGACGGTAGACCCGCACTTGAAGATGGGATATCCAAATCCCCATGAAATAGGCGCGGACCGAGTTGTGAATGCAGTTGGAGCCGTTAAAGAGTACGGTGCTCCGCTCGTCATAATTGATTTTGGCACCGCGACTACGTACTGTTATGTAGACGAACAGGAACGATATATGGGAGGGGCAATTGCGCCTGGGATCAACGTATCGACAGAGGCATTGTATGCGAAAGCAGCTAAACTCCCTAGGATAGAAATTGTGGCTCCTGAGAATGTCGTCGGACAGTCGACTGTTGAAGCCATGCAATCAGGGATCTTTTATGGCTATGTTGGTCAAGTAGATGAAGTTGTCTCGCGCATGAAGGCACAGACAACTCATGCCCCTAAAGTGATTGCTACAGGTGGGCTAGCTTCATTGATTGCTGACCAATCCAAATCCATTGATGTAGTAGACGCTCATCTGACGTTGAAAGGTTTAAAAGAGATTTACAATTTAAATGCAGGAAATAACGAATAAAAGGAGAATGTGCATTATGAACGATTATATGATTCGAGGGACAGCGTTTAATGGAACAGTACGAGCTTATGGAATTCGTTCCACTAATTTGGTAGAGGAAGCTCGTCGTCGTCACGATACATTTGCAACTGCTTCAGCGGCGCTTGGGCGTACCATGACTGCGTCTGCGATGATTGGTTCCATGAATAAAGGGGACGACACAATTACAGTGAAAATTGAAGGCGGAGGACCAATTGGTGCCATTGTAGCTGATGCTGACGCGCATGGTAACGTTCGTGGCTACGTGTCTAATCCTCACGTTGACTTTGACTTAAATGATAAAGGAAAGCTAGATGTTGCGCGTGCAGTAGGAACTAGCGGTACGCTAAGCATTATTAAAGACCTTGGCTTGAAGGACTATTTCACAGGGGAAGTCCCGATTGTGAGTGGCGAAATTAGTGAAGACTTCACGTATTACTTTGCTAACTCCGAACAGGTGCCTTCTGCAGTTGGTGCTGGTGTGTTGGTCAATCCAGACCATACCATTAAAGCTGCGGGTGGCTTTATCATTCAAATTATGCCTGGTGCTACTGATGAAACAATTGATTTCATTGAGAAGCAAATCCAAAGCTTGCCTCAAATTTCTCGTTTGATTGAAGAGGGGAATGCTCCTGAAGATATCTTGACGAGAATCTTTGGTGAGGGTCAACTTAAATTATTAGGTGAGTCAGAAGTCAACTTTAAGTGTCGTTGTTCTCGAGAGCGTCTTGAACAGGCAATTTCAGGTCTAGGTGTAGATGAAGTAGCAGCGATGATTGAGGAAGACCACGGAGCGGAAGCGACTTGTCACTTCTGTAATGAAGTTTACCAATTCACTGAAGATGAGCTAAGAGAAATTAAAGACAAGATGAACGGCTAATAAGGAGAAAAGGTGGATGGTATGACTAAAAGAATTTTATGGGGAATTATACTCGCCCTAATCCTTATAAACATCTCAACACTCGTTCTATGGATGAACAAAGGGCGTGCTATAAGCAGCGACCTTGATTCTTCCATTTCCCCTATCGCTTCTGCTGAATTCAACGAATCTGTTGCATTAGTAGGGAGTGAGATTATTACAAATCAGGACTGGATGATTCAATTAGAGAAGAAGCATGGAGAGAAAGTGCTTAAGGACATGATTGATCGTGCAGTCGTGGACGAACTGTCCAGTCACGATGACGTCCCTATTAATGATAAAGTGCTCGAGCGAGAACTGTCTCTCATGGAAACGGCGGTAGGGATAACAAGTAAGGATGAGCTCAAGCGGAAGCGTAAAGAGTGGGAACAAGAACTCATTTATCAAATTCGATTAGAAGAATTGCTTACCGAAGACATCCCTATTGAAGACCAAGCAATCGAAGCACATTATGACGAGTATAAAGACCAATATCAATTCTCATCTACCTATCAACTGTCTCGAATTGTGGTACCTACGGAAGAAGAAGCAGACCAGATCTATAATGAACTAGAAGGTGGTTCTTCCTTCTCTGTACTTGCAAGAGAACATTCGGATGATGAAACTAGGCAGACTGGTGGCTATCTCGGTTATTACACCACGGACGATACCATTATTCCGAAAGCCTACCTAGACGAAGCTGCCCGTGTTAAAGAAGAGGATTACACGAAACCGTTCCAAACGGATGAAGGGTATGTACTCTTATATGTTCATCGCTCTCTCCCTGAGATTGCGCTCTCTTACGAAGACGTTAAAGGAAAGATTCGAAGAGAACTTGCTTCTCAACACCTTGAAGGAAATGCCTCAACAGAACCTTTGTGGCAAGAAGTAGGGGTAGATTGGATTTACAACAAGGGTCAATAGCCTATTGAATTAAGAAGCCTCTCTGTATACACAGAGGGGCTTCTTGTGTTCAGATTAGTTGCAGGAAGTGAATATAAGACTGGTATTGTGTACAATAGAAGGTAGGAATGAGTACGCTAGAGGGATGATTAACTTGAAGCAAAACAACCAATTAAGAACGCGTGTTCGCAATTATGATTATGATAAACAAACGCTTGTAATGGGAATTTTAAATATTACTCCAGACTCCTTTTCTGATGGTGGTAATTACGACGAATTGGAAGCGGCTGTTCATCAAGCTAAGCAGATGGAAGCGGATGGAGCCCATTTGATTGATATAGGGGGAGAATCGACGCGCCCTGGTCATACACCAGTCTCAGAAGAAGAAGAACTACGGCGGATTCTACCAGTCATTCAAGCGCTTCATTCGGAAATATCCATTCCTATATCGGTGGATACGTATAAGGCTGAAGTAGCGAGGCAAGCAATTGAAGCTGGTGCATCAATCATCAATGATGTATGGGGAGCGAAGAAAGAACCTAATATAGCTGAAGTGGCTGCAGAACTAAATGTTCCTATTATACTGATGCATAACCAGAGCGAGCGTAGTTACGTGAATTTAATCGATGACATGCTAAAGGGGCTACAAGAGAGTGTTGCCATTGCCTTGAAAGCCGGCGTCAAAGAGGAGAACATCGTACTCGACCCAGGAGTGGGCTTCGCCAAAACGGCCGAGGATAACATTCAGGTTATGAGGAATCTAGAAGCCTTTACAACGTTGCCTTACCCAGTCCTGCTTGGCACCTCGCGTAAATCCTTTATCGGAAAGGTATTGGACACGCCGGTAGAAGAACGGATAGAAGGAACGGGCGCCACTGTGTGCTTGGGGGTACAAAAAGGGGTGAACATTGTACGTGTCCACGATGTTAAACCAATTGCTCGAATGACGAAGATGATGGACAAGATGATTGGAAAAGGAGAGAGCGACAATGGATAAGATTTATATGAATCAACTCTCATTCTATGGCTATCACGGCTTGTTTCCGGAGGAGAATAAATTAGGTCAACGATTTAAGGTGGACCTTGAGTTGCACTTAGACTTAAGGGATGCCGGTCAAGAAGACGACATGTCTAAGAGTATCAACTATGCGGACATCTATAATAAGACACAGCGTATTGTCGAAGGTGAAGCGAAGAATCTTGTGGAAGCAGTCGCTGAGGATATTGCGTCGACGTTATTACGCTCATTTAGCCGATTACAAGCATGTCGAGTAAAGGTCATTAAACCAGACCCGCCAATTCCGGGTAACTATGAGTCGGTAGCAATTGAAGTATTTAGGGAGCGGGAAGCATGAATATTGCATTTATTGCGCTCGGGTCAAATATTGGAGATCGCGAGGCCTACCTGAAGAAGGCTGTTGAACAGCTTGATTACGTTCTGGAAGTAAGTGTGGTGAGGACTTCTTCTATTTATGAGACAATTCCTGTTGGGTATACAGAACAGGATGACTTCTTAAACATGGTCGTAGAGGTGAAAACCACCTATTCAGCTGAGAGTCTCATGGCCTTTTGCCAATCTATTGAACATGAGTTGGAAAGAGAAAGGGAAATAAGATTCGGTCCTCGTACGATAGACCTTGACATTTTAATGTATAATCAAGAAAATATTGAAACAGAGCAACTCATCATACCACATCCGAGAATGCACGAACGAGCCTTTGTACTCGTCCCGTTATTTGAACTCAATGCTACACTACATGTACCAGGCTCTAACCGTACGGTTGCGCAATTACTCTCTGAGTTAAGAGAGGAACAAAAGGGAGTGCAAGTATGGAAGCCGAAAAGTGGGGAAAACGCATTCGGGCATACCGAAAGCTAAAGGGATATACACAAGTATCGTTTGCAAAGACTCTAGGGATTTCTGTATCTGTACTAGGGGAGATTGAACGAGGAACAAGAATGCCTACGGAACAAATGATTAACCGGGCTTCGTATGAACTTGGTGTTCCTATTCATGAACTTACTCCGAAAGAGTAGTAGAGCGTACCATACAAGATGGTGCTCTAAGCAACTTGTTGAGAGAGCAAAGTTTACAGATGCGTTTTAAGAGTCGTGCAATCGTTAGGTAAACCTGTTACGGTAAAGGCGTAAGCTACTTATGAAACGCCCTATCGCTTTAATAGGAAGCGGGGGCCGTGCATCGTGAAGCAAGAGAAGGAACAACATGTGAACAGGTTGAAGGATAGGCATGACCATTACATGGCTTAGCGTCATGTTTTTCCTCTAACGGATAGGATGGCACTGTTCAAACCAATAGATGGAGTGATAACAATGACAGAAGAATTAAATGACCTCATGCGGGTTCGTCGCGATAAGCTGCAGGCTTATGCGGACCAAGGATTAGATCCTTTTGGGAACAAATTTGAACGCACGCATCATTCCGTAGAGTTACAAGAAGCATATGATGACTTTACGAAAGAAGAACTTGAAGAAAAAGCTATTGAAGTAACAATTGCAGGTCGTATTATGACGAAGCGAGGCAAAGGAAAAGCCGGATTCGCTCACGTTCAAGATTTAAAAGGGCAGATTCAAATCTACGTTCGTAAAGATACGGTAGGCGAGGAAGCGTATGAATTATTCAATACAGCAGACCTTGGAGACATTGTGGGGATCACAGGTGTCATGTTTAAAACAAAAGTAGGCGAACTATCTGTGAAAGCAACAGAATTCCACATGCTCACTAAATCCCTACGTCCACTCCCTGAGAAATTCCATGGCCTAAAAGACGTTGAGCAACGCTATCGCCAACGTTACATTGATTTAATTACAAACCCTGAAAGTAAAGAAACTTTCATTCTACGAAGCAAGATTATTCAATCTATGCGTCGTTACTTTGATGACCAAGGATTCTTAGAAGTTGAGACACCAACTATGCACGCAATTCCTGGCGGCGCTTCTGCTCGTCCTTTCATCACTCATCATAATGCGCTAGACATGCCTCTTTACATGCGTATTGCAATCGAACTACATTTAAAACGACTAATTGTAGGTGGTATGGAGAAAGTATATGAAATCGGACGTGTATTCCGTAATGAAGGAGTTTCTACAAGACACAACCCTGAATTTACAATGATGGAATTGTATCAAGCGTATGCAGACTTCCATGACATTATGGACCTTACTGAAAATGTCGTTGCCCATATTGCAGAAGACGTACTAGGTCAGAAGACCGTTCAGTATGGTGATTATGAAGTGAACCTAGAGCCGAAATGGACACGCCTTCACATGGTAGATGCAATTAAAGAATACACAGGCGTTGACTTTTGGAAGCACATGACAGACGAAGAAGCTCACCAGCTTGCTAAAGAGCATGGAGTTCATGTAGAGAAATCTATGACATACGGACATATCGTTAATGAATTCTTCGAGCATGCTGTGGAAGAGAATCTCATTCAGCCTACGTTCATTTATGGACATCCTGTAGAGATTTCTCCTCTAGCGAAGAAGAATAAGGAAGATGAGCGCTTCACAGATCGATTTGAACTGTTTATCGTCGGTCGTGAACATGCAAATGCATTTTCCGAGCTTAATGACCCGATTGACCAACGTAAACGATTCGAAGGTCAGCTTAAAGAACGTGAAGCGGGGAATGATGAAGCTCATATGATGGACGAGGACTTCCTCGAAGCACTTGAGTATGGTCTTCCGCCAACAGGAGGATTAGGGATTGGCATCGATCGTCTAGTTATGTTGCTAACGAATTCTCCATCTATAAGAGACGTACTGCTCTTCCCTCAAATGAGAAATCGCGACTAATTTAACCCCTTCCGCTCCATGGATTAAGGAGCGGAAGTTTTTTTCTAAAGAAATTAACAAAAAGTATTGCGTTCCTGTTGCAGCCATGTTACATTATTAAACGTTGCGTTAACAGCAAACACATTGTTGCAAAGATAACGCAATAAAAACTTAAAAAGTTGTTGACCACAACTCGAATAAGTGTTATATTAATAAAGTCGCTTTTTCCGAAAGGAAACAAACGGCAACGAAAGAAATTAAAAGAATTTAAAAAAGTTGTTGACATCGAAATCACAAAATGATAAGATGTAAAAGTCGCTTCAAAACGAAGCCGACAAACGAACAACACATTGAACTTTGAAAACTGAACAAACGCCATGTACGTCAATTCAATTTTAATTGATTTTTAACAAGCTAGTTCAAACACTTTTATGGAGAGTTTGATCCTGGCTCAGGACGAACGCTGGCGGCGTGCCTAATACATGCAAGTCGAGCGCAGGAAGCAACATGATCCCTTCGGGGTGATTGTTGTGGAATGAGCGGCGGACGGGTGAGTAACACGTGGGTAACCTACCCACAAGATCGGGATAACTCCGGGAAACCGGGGCTAATACCGAATAAT
>NZ_AULI01000022.1 GCF_000425205.1 Pontibacillus halophilus JSM 076056 = DSM 19796
CAATGTTCCTCATACATCATTCCTTTTCTGATCACCTGTTTTTCTTGTGGCACCTGCTCTTCATCCGCATATTTCTTGGCGGTACGCCAATTCACTTGAGCTCTTTGAGCAATTTCATTTATAGATACGTCTTCATGATTTCGTATAGTTTTGATATGATTAATCTTAGTCATTGCTAGCAATCCTTTCGACCTCCACTGTGTTTGATTCGACACCAATTACAGTAGAGTTATATTGGATGGCTGGCAAGGCTTTTTTTATCTAAAAAAGAAGTGCAGAGTTATGTACGTTTAGGTTGCACATCTCTGTACTTCTATTTTGCACTACACACATATTTCCCATTTGAACCCTGTTTCCATTTAGCTGATGCTTTAATTATCAAATTACCTTTACCATCTTCAATTACTTTCAACATCCCAGAGCTCAACACAGCAAAGCCCAAACTATTCTTTATTACATCTTTCACACCGGTTGTCTTACTCGCCATCTCCAACATATTTGCTACCTGGTTCATATAATTATCGTTATCGTCCACATCGGATAGATCTTCAGCATTTTCGATGATTTCTTTCATGACATTTGATTCGTTATAGAACTTCTCTAACTCCTTATATTCCTGATCACTTAAGAACACGCCATCTTTCGTCCATGTCTGCATCTTTGTGACGAAGCTAGATAATTGATCTAATGTCGCTTCTGCATCTTCTATCAGATTCACGCAGGATTTGTCGACTTGAATTAACTTTTTCGTCGTATCTTCGATATGTTCCTTCCCCTCTTCTACAATGCTAGAGAAATCAGTAAGATTGATGCGCTCAAATGGTACTAGATCGCTTATTGAGACATAATCATCGTTAATGCCTTCAATTAGGTCTGTTGTCATCTTATCAACTTTCTCAAGCCCTGTTTGTACATCGTTCGTCATAAAGTCTTCTCTTAGAAACGCTTCACGGCTTTCGAAGGAGAATAGTTCATCTTTAATCGATCCTAAAGTTTCTATGTATTTATCTTGAAATTGTTGAAGAAGGATATTGAGGGGCACTTGCATTTCCGCGAAATGAGCTCGGATGGCATTCCCTCCTGAACCTTTCAGACTGCTCTCTAAGCCAATAAAGCTATCCATGCTCTTCTTAAGAGTCAGCACTTGCTCTTTCTCGGACTCTCTCTTATTTGAAATCTTATCTAATTCATCTATAACTATAGATACATCTAGCACCTTCAATTCCTCTCACACCCCTTATCCCTTCAATTGATGCGCCAACCTTCTATCCTTCTCCACAAACATCTCTAGATTAGATTTAACATCTGCTTCTACCTTAAGCAGGCTTTCTCGATAAGCCTTATAAATTTCATTGTACCTCTGTTCAAGATTTATGAGTCGTTCCGCTAACTCCATAACATTCACCCCAAAGTTCACATCAACTTTAGATGTATCTAGCCCTGCTGTATGTCCCTTGAGCTCTTCAAGAATTGGATTAACCTCACTTGTAACGACTTTAATCTCTGCCATACATTCACCCTCCTAAGCATCATCTAAAGAATCAAGTTGTCTGTTTAGGGAAGCTATTGAATCACTTAAACTACTATTCAGGCTCCTCAACCGCTCAACCTCTGCCCCAATATGATCTAACATATCTTCCACCCTTGTATTACACATGTAATTAATGGAGACAACTAGCTCATCCCGGATAGACAGAAACGTAGTGGCATGCTCCCCGGTCCAAATGGAAGCTCCCAATTCAGGTCCATCCACTAAGTCCTTATTGAATTGAAGCTCTGCTTGTTTATCAACAATTTCTCCCTTCGCTTTCTCTAAACGCTCAATATTTTGACCATTCTGCTCTATATCTCCTTGAAGAGTAAGGATCGAATTAAGAATAGTACTCCTAGAACTTAAGATTTCGAACACCTCCTCACCACTCCCCCAAATCTTAATTACCACTAATTACCTAGTTTATAACCTATTTTTTTCAAAAAGTAAACAAATAGACAGGGGTTAAGAAGTTATTAGACAAATTTATACATACATGTCATCGAGTTAATTGTCACAACAAAAAAACTGCCAGCTATCAGTAGCGGACAGTTCATTCTTCAACTTATAAATCACCGGCAAGGTGCTAAACTTATCACGATATTTAGAGAAATCTAAGTTCTTTATATTCCTCACTTATACTTCTAAGCAAACGGGAATTTGAAGAACGTTAAAGAACGACCTCCTACCCTTCCTGAAATACAATAGATTTAATCCATTCCATAAACTCTTCAGTTTCCCTTGTAAACACCTGTTCACTTCCACCCTTATATAACGACTCAATTGTATACCTAACCCATAAAACCTCGTTGTTATTCTCTAAAATAGCAACGAGTCCTTTTCTTTTAGGATTATCATTTATGTAACTCGCTAAATATAGATCATAAGGATAAGTTTTCTGTTCCTTAAACGTCAGATCTTCACCAACGGAACCTTCCAGTGTGGATATACTCGTTTCAAGGCTAGGCTCAGTACCTTGTCCATAGTACTCCAAGAAAATTCTTATATTTGAGTCGTCATTGTCCATACCAATATAGATCCCTTCAGAGTTATTCTCCTCAACTGAATAACTCTGTTCACCAATTACACCATTCCTAGGAAAATCCATTTTAAACTGTTCTGTTTTAGACAAGAAAGAATAATATCCTGGTCTAGTCTCCTGAGTCGATGTTAAGAAGCCTCTAGTAAACTCATCTTCAAATGCAGGTACATCGGGCAAATCCTTAGCAGCGACTTCCTCGGGATCGGTCACTTGGTCCTTAGACATTTGGCAACTCCCCATTATAAATAGGCTAATTAAAGACATTACTTTAACTATGTTCTTCAATTTCAACCCCACCTCCTTCTGGCAAGTTTTCCACAGTAATTCACTTAAATTTTGCGCTCCTTAGAGACGTGGGGGTCAAATTCTTGTTTGATAGAACAACCATCATAAAGAAGGAGAAAACATAAATCATTGCAGCCTGAACATCTTTCTTTCTAGCAAAATAATATACAATTCCTCTGCACTTCTCTCTTAATCATTGATGAAGTTAATAGAGCTTGCCCAACTTTCTACTATCTTTTTCACTTTTTGTAGATTACAATCTTTATCCGATTCGTCACACTCTACCTTATATGTAAGTTGAATGGCACCTGAATGTTCATGTTGGGCGATAACAACATATCCAAATTCCCCATCAGGATATTCATATGAAGCTATATAAGTTTCTATTTGAGGATCAGTATCAATTTCTTCAAAATCGAGTTCTTTCTCAATATTTTTCTTTATATTTTCCATCGTATGGTCCAATCTGTTAGGCGATTTAAAAGAATAATACTCTATATCGATTTCATAATTTGAGTCTTTTCCTTTTAATATAATAAAAAAACCTTCAGCATTTTTATTATCTACCGCGTAAGTTCTTTCATGAATCACACCATCTTCCGGAAAATCCATTTCATACTTCTTTGTGCCTGATAAGAAAGGATAATAGCCTTCCTTTGTCTCATTTATAGAAGTAAGAAAACCCCTAGTAAAATCATCCTCAAATGCAGGTACATCAGGCAAATCCTCAGCAGCGACTTCCTCAGGATCGGTCACTTGGTCATTAGACATTTGGCAACTACCCATTATAAATAGGCTAATTAAAGACACTACTTTAACTATGTTCTTCAATTTCAACCCCACCTCCTTCCGCCGGGACGGGGGGACAGGTTACTTGTCCCACTATCCTGGGTGCGAGCGGGACGATGAACCTGTCCCTTTGTCCCGCTATTGAAATAATCTTTCGTAGAAAATAATGATAAACAAGAGACTACACTCCACAACTAGCGTAAGTAAGATTACTCTTGTCTTCTCCACGTTTAGTTGGATGGCATACCCAATTCCCCATATGGCGATGACGAGGAATGGCATTAAGCTGTACAAATCGTTTCCCTCAGGAGCGAATGCCATCATGACCCAAGCCAGAATGAAGCTAATCCCGATTGAAGCTACACCTATTAAAATGTTGATAGTATGAATATATACACGATCCACGGAATCCCTACCTTTTCGTTAAATTCATATAGAAATGAACCAGTTTATTTCCTATTTAATGAAGAAGTTATTTCGAACCTAAAAATAAAACTTTAGAGCATCCACCCCAAAGTTCTATTCCATTATGTATACTTTTTTCTCTTTATCACTACAGCAATACACACTGCAACCGGCGCAGCAATCATAACGAAGGATGTTATTTGAAAGAACACATCAACCCAAGCGATTTCTCCCATACACACACAACTCCTTTCGGGGACAGAGGGACAGGTACAGCGTCTCACACCCCAGTCTATTCTTAGAGCAACTTTAAATGGATGATTCATCCACTCTCAAGTTCCAGAGCTCATTCTACTATAATTTGGAATACAACAACACCCCCTATTCATCACGAATCTCAGAACATAAAAAAAGAAGCAACTAGAATGCTCTAGGCTGCTCCTCATAGGTTAGTGTCATTCTTTGCTCCTTCAAGCGATCCACCTGCTGGTCTAGCATTCTAATCGTTTTTGATAAATCTACCTCTATAGCCTCAACCAATAACTTGTTGGAAGAAGACAAGTTATCCGTCAAATCCATCATGGCTTCTACAATATCTCCTTTTTGACTTTCTTCAACGAACATATCCCTAATAAGTGAGAGCCATTGTTCATCTACCACCTGAATCTCCTCTAGAATCGAAATAAGTTCCTTTTCTTTGTATAGCTGACTCTCATAGGGTAACAACCTGTCCGTTACAGTTAGTTGGTGTGTATCTCTCATCTTCTCCCTCCTCTTTATCAGTTATTTGCATAACTTCCAACCAGATCAAATAATTTCGACACCTTCTCTTCTTCTGAAAATAATTGTTCCACAGATTTACGGTATTTCTCCAATGCGTCATAGCCTTCTTGCACACTTTTATGTAATTTGAGAAATGCGTCGGATAAATCAATCTGATGTAATCTCGGTAAATCCTCGTGTACTTCAATTGATTGCAAACGCTTGTTGCCACCATAATAACCAGAAGCATGTCTTCCTAGAAGATAAGCATGATAAGAAGGGTTTTGCTCTAAGTCAGCTATTTCCCTAAGTACTCGTAATTTTTCATTATGGTAATCGTCATGAACCAACCGTTGAGCCGATAATTCTAAACGGTTGATAAGCTCCGACTTTTCTTGCAACTTATTTCTCCCATCTTCATACATACGCATAGCAGCCGTTAAATTAATCTGTATCGATTTCCCACCTACGATCGTGCTCATCACCATATCCGTTCCTTCATAAGTGGTATCTCCAGATGAGAGTGCCTTTAACATCTCAGGTATGCCATGACTGGACACTATTTCTTCACCAAGTTTTGATAAAATCGGGTCAAGTTTATGACCACTTTCCTCAATCTTCTCTAATTCCTTCTCAATTCTACCTTTTGTATCTAGCAACCAAGCACCGTCACCTAGAACAGGCGTTGTTTGTTCGGACATTGAACTATATAAATCTAGACGCTTCTTGGATTCAACGAGCGACTCCTCGATAACACCCATCTCTTCGACTATAATCTTCTTCTCTTCTTCTGTAATATAACCTGCTTCTACCAACCTCGTTGTAATAATATCCGAATTAGAAGTTACATTTTTCACTTGCTCCAACAATGGCCCAATCTTTTCGTTGGCCTCTCTTATAGCCGGTTCAAGTTCTCCAGATATGTAAGCATTTCCGTACCCCCATACATCTTTCTGAACAAGTACACTCATATCCACACCCAGTATTTCTTTCAACACAGCATCCTGCCCACCACGTTCCGATGCTTCCGTGTATTGAATAGCTAAGCTCTGCAGGTCTTTCACAACCTCGTCTGGAACCCCGTCCATAATTGACCTTAGTCCATTCACCTCTGAATTCGTATCTACAAAGTGGGTTTCACCTAGATTAAAAAACCCCCTAACTCCACTCACCCCATATAAGGGATCATCTGTTGAAATCAGTTGGTGTATGTGATCCGATTTATCCTCGTAATGTTGTTCAGCAAACCGTTTGAGTTTTTCAGGTTCAACTTCATAAATTTCTTCTTCATTCTTAACACCGAAATGATTTATTACTTCTTCTGAAAATTTCTCATCTGCATGAAACATTTGATAATAATTAATTTGAGCACCGTTAATACTATAAATAGCATCAAATACATCGCCTCTTAAATGAGCAGCGACATTGTTATTGTGAGCTAATGAATGCGATAAACCTATGACCGAAACATCTGAAGGAAGATTCATATTCTGTTTTACTTCTTTCACGAATTGTAAGGTAGAGGTTGATTGAGAGTAGGATATACCAGCAAGCATTGATTTTATATTATACTTCCAATCTACTTGATCTTGAGTACCCTGAGAAATGATGTATAACTCATCCACGCTCTCCTCTTCCGACTTGAAATGAACCGCCGTACCATTATAACCCGTGGAAGCATCTTCCTTTTTGTGTATATGAATCTCCCCTGTAAATCTCTCTCCAGTCTCTTCTATGTATATAAGTCTTATGCTTTCTTCCATTTCTTTTGCACTAAGCTCTTTATATTCTTCACTTAGAAGCCTCAACCTGATTTTGTCACTATTTAACAGCATTTCAGACACAAACCCCCTTTCTATTAATCAGTAAATTTAACTGTTTCCAGCCATTTATGGAAATAGTTGGACTCTTGATTAAAGATTTGTTCTTTTTCCGGGGTATTCTCTTCTGTCAATTCAATTTTATACCTAATCCATAAACTCTCGGTGTTCTCTCTCTTTGCGATTACTGCGAAGCCTTTTTTATTCGAATCTCCTTCTCTATATTTAGAAAGAAATACGGTATGATTTTCTTTCGATTCTTTCTGGAAATCCAATTTCTCTCCAACACTACCTTCCAAAGCCAATTTACTTGTATCTAGGTCTGGATAAGCTTCTGAACCGTAGTACTCGAATCTAATCCTTATCATGACTTCATCTTTTTCAACTTCTACATACGCTGTTTCTATATAATCTCCTTTAATGGAATAACTTCTTTCACTTACGATGCCATCCTCGGGTAAACTCATTTCATAATTACCCGTCCCAGAAAGAAATGGGTAAAATCCATCTTTTGTCTCCTGAATTGATGTCAAAAAACCTCTAGTAAACTCATCTTTAAATGCAGGTACATCAGGCAAATCCTCAGCAGCGACTTCCTCAGGATCAGTCACTTGATCATTAGACATTTGACAACCTCCCATTATAAGTAGGCTAATTAAAGACAATACTTTAATCATGTTTTTCAATTTCATCCCCATCTCCTTCCACCAAGTTTCCCACAATTATTTTACTTGAATTTTACGACTCTTAAAGGTATGGGATTCAAATTATTTTTGTTTAAAAGAAAATCAGCATAAAGAAGGAGGTAATATGCACTAAATCGCTACTTAATTTATACCACTTACTTTTATTTTCAAAACTACAATCTTTTTCCTTAATGCGGGTTTATAATAAGCTTTTGCGACACCTTTGCCAATGTATATCCCCTCTATTCATAACGATAAATTAGCTCAAAACCTTTCTTAAGAAATCCATCTTGAACTCCCGAAACGAAATGTTCCACCATAACCGCATACAAAAAAACAGCTTACCTATTGAAAGGTAAGCTGGTTCAAATAGGGATGCTATACATCCTATCTCATTAACTGGGACAAAGGGACAGGAACAGCGTCTCACCCCAGTCTATTCTTAGAGGAACTTTAAATGGATGAATCGACCATATTCGGGTTTCAGAGCTCATTCTACTATGGCTTTTAATACCTCCCATTCTTCACTAATCTCAGAACATAAAAAAGCAGGGCAAGGGGGACTTCCCTCTTACCCTGCTTTAAAGAAGCGGGACAAATAACCTGTCCCCCTGTCCCGCTATGATTTACTTGGTAGTCCGTATTGGACTTTGAGTGTTTCACGGGGCTTGATTTCTGGTACGACTTCTGGATAGCCGATCCATAATAGCCCAATTACTTCTTCCCCTTCATTGACGCCTAAGAATTCGTGAAACTCTGGTTCATGGATTAAGCCAGGCGTTTTCCACACGACGCCGATTTCTTCTTCCCACGCGAGTAAGGAGAAGTTCTGGACTAGGCTTCCCGTCGCAGCGAAATCGTCACGATGTAATTTATCATTCTCATTCACGTTCATCACAATGGCGATGATATGGCTTGGTGCGTCTTCTGCTAATGGCTTTCTTTCAGGTTCCTCTTCACCCTTCTTGCGCGCTTTATTCGCTTGGATAAAGTGAAAGAACTCTACTTGGTCTTCACGATTTAATACTACAAATCGCCATGGTTGCGTCATTTTATGATTTGGTGCATATAAGGCCAGTTCAAGCAAGCGTTCAATCGTTTCATTCGGAACTGTCTCTTTGTTGAAACTACGAACCGAACGTCGCTCTTGAATTGCATTCAATAAATTCATATGGATTTCCCCTCACAATGAATGATAATAATTCTCAATTATTTATATGTACCTATTATTGCGCGTAGAAGGGAAAGTGTCAATAGGACGAAGCAAGTCTCAGAACTTCCATAAGAACCTGCACAAGAAATCCCTACAGTATAGAGAACAGACAATTATACAATTATTCCACCTCTCTCTTCGCTCACAACCCTCTACATTTACCCAAATGAATCCCCAACGTCCCCTTCTCCTCATTCATTAACAAAGACAGGTACCTATATCCTGAGCACCTGTCCTCTTTCATTATTATGTTGATAGTCAATTCCCTTGATCGATCAAACAATGTAGGTTACTTATGTATTTCGACGTACGTAACTGCGTCTATTCAACTATTACGGAGTGCGAAACGGATTCGCTCCAATATTCCTTCTGACCTCTTTCGTCAAATCCACTCCTTCGGCCTGTTCAGGCCCCTTTTTCGTTACGGAATTAGGCAACCTTCCACTTCCATCATAGTACATCGGCTTCTTTTCTTTATTCATGCAGCACCTCCAATACTTCAAACTGCCTGAATGTTATTCTATAATCAGGTAATTCTATTATATTGGGTTTCTAGGCCTTTATCACTACGATATATTTCTATTATTTTGTTTTTAATACTTGAACGAATCGACCATTTAGTTACTGTCCATAAATTCCACGGTATTCAGCCATTTATAGAAATTTGCAGTCTCTTCTTCAAAAATCTCCGCTTTCTTACCATTGTTCTCATCTTTTAATTCAATCGAATATCGAATCCATAAGCTCTCTTTACGATTCGGATTGTCTATAATGACCACGTAGCCTTTCCTTTTCGGATCATCGTTCTTATAGGGCGCTAAGAACAGGGCAGAATTCTTCATCTCTTCCTTTGTAAAAGCTAATTCTTCCCCAACTGTCCCTTCTAAAGTAAACTGACTTGTCTCTAGGCTGGGGTATACCTCATCTCCATAATATTCTATTCGAATCCGAGTGTTCACCTGCTGTTTGCCCACTCCAATATAGATTGCCTCGAACCGCTCTTCTTCAATAGAATAGCTTGACTGACCTACCACCCCTTCACCCCAAATGCAGAAACGGTACTGGTGAGTTCCTGATTCAAATGGATAATAGCCTCCTTCTGTCTGTTCCACTGACGTGATAAATTCTCTTGTGAATTCATCTTTCAGCGCAGGTACATCCGGTAGCTCTTGAGGTGCAAGTAATTCAGGGTCCGTCACAAACTCCTCAGACTCCTGACACCCTACCATGATAAATAGAATTATAAGTAGGCATGCGCCACTCTTACTACTAGGTCTTGTAATCAACGTCATCATTCCCATCTCTGTACAGTTCACCATTCAACTGGCTAAATCCTTTCTAACTTCCTTCATTTAATGAGCATACAGCCTATCGATTCGCAATTTGGTGGCATAACCATCTTCAAAACATTCCACAACCTACTAACAGTCAAATTAAAAAGGATACAAACACTACACTTAAAAGCTTCTTCAGAGTAGAGGCAAGCGAGCTAAGGCCCGTTGAATTGAATAATTTATTCCACTCATAATGATTGCAATGTGCTTACACATGAAATCTTTGATTGTTGCCTGATTCACTTTCCGCCAAGCCCTAGCTAGACTGAAGAATGCCCTTCAACTCTTAACCTCATTTCATCCTCGTTCTATCCCACCCGTATCCACACACAACACGAAAGAATATTAATCATAAAACCCCTTAGAAACATACCATATTATTACAATTCAAAACCTTACTTTTACTGCAGGACCATTGTGAATTACCTCTTTTCTTTTGCGTAGCTCTACTCTATGTTTTTAAGTATCCCCTAAGCGGGACAATGAACCTGTCCCACTGTCCCGACAAGACTTTTTAACCATGACGATAGTAAGTTGATGAGGGCCAATCTCTATATTAAAATTTACATGTAATTCATTTTTACCCAGTTATTTTTTGTAAATTGGATTCTTATTCAAAGGAGGAGTTGCACGTGTCAGATCAGCTGTGGGAATGCTTTATTAAGAATAACGTGGAAGAAGAAGAGACGCAGAGTTTAACAAAAATAGAGAAAGATGAGTTATTAAGATATCAAAATAATCAATCCGAGGTTGAGAATTTTATTACGATGGATGGGAACACATGGGTAGTTACATAACAGAAACCATCCACAATCGAGTTCGTGAAGTATGTTTAGAGAGTTGCCCGACATCACTTCGGGACAAACTCGTAACCCCGCTTAATAGAACCCTTACAAAATCAAGTGACCAAGTGTGGAATGGCCTCATACTGCTTCTGAAGAACATGTTCTCTATCAATTTAGAAAGAGTAGAACCCTTATTAATTTCCAATCGAATGCTACAATCCAGCGCAGAGCTGTTGGATCATGCCATAGACCAAGATGAGGATTACGGAATAAGCAGGGAAGAACTCATGATGTTAGGGAATTATCTCTATACCAAATCTATACAGAACCTTATGCAAGCTGGACAATCTCACTGGAATGATAAGATTCAAGAGAGGCTATTAACAAATCTCATCAGTTGCTTGGAAATGGCGTGGCTTGGTCAGTGGGAAGACTATATCACTACCTACCATTGTGTGAATGAAGAAGAATATTTGAACATGGTCATGAACAAATCAGGAAAACTATATGAGATTGTGTTTAAATCCATCGGGCATCTGGCTGAACTAAAAGAGAAAGACTGTCAAATCCTTGCTAAAGCAGGCAACCAAATTGCAGTGGCAGCTCAACTTTCTAATGATATCCAAGGAATCTACTCTCCTAAAAAAGCAGACTTAGAACAAATGAAAGCTTCTGTTCCAATTATCAGAGGAATTGAGTACTCCAAACAACAAGACCAAAAGCTCCTCCACCTCTTACAAAAGGCAGAGGATTCGACTTCTATAGAGGAGATTAGACCAAGTATTCTAGAATACTTGGAAGTTAATCGCCTTTTTGAGTATACGAAGGTCCTTATAAATGTCTACTTCAATGAGGGAATGGACCTCATGTCTAAATGGACAGATCACCATCATCGAAAACAGTTTTATGAACTTTTTGGATTGAAAGAGGTATAGCTTATTATAAAACAATTACATGATTTATTTTCTCCCCGTACTGCACTCATAATTACAGCTTTATTGTTTATATACTTGTTGTCTGCTGCCTTTTCTAGCCCATATATAGGAATTAAACTCATAAATGTGGATGATCGCTATATCGTAACTAAAGTACAACCAGATGGCATGGGGAGCGCAATCGGAATTGAACCCTACGACTCCATTCTAACTGTTGACTCAGAGAATGCAGCAAATCATCACACCATTGAGCAGGGTATTCTGGAACAAGCTACAAACCTCACTTTCAAACACTGGGACGAAGATATTGTAGAACACGTTTCATTAGAGGAGAGCTCATTTCTAAGCAAATATAAATACAGCCTATTGTTGAGCTTTATTTCTTTGCTTTACATACTAAGTGGAATTCTAATTTATTGGAAGCAACCTAATGGTAAAGCTTCAAGAATGGGGATTTATATTAATCTCTGCATTGGTGCAATCATCTTAAGTGCCTACGCTTCTTCTATAGGTAATTTGAAAGCTAGCTTCATTATGCTCTCTTTACTTAACGTTGTACCTTTGTTGCTTCTATTACTGATTACCTACCTCCCACATCTTAATGCAATCAATATGGTGAGTAAAAGGGTTCTTCTATTTATTACAATTGTATGCTCCCCTCTTCCAATTGCTTATTGGATAACTACACACACGCTTTTCGCAAACTTAATTTTATCAGGATTTGTAGTGAATACAATCATTTGTATAATCCATTTAATTCAGCCGTTATTCACACTAAGAAAAGGACAATATCGTAATTTGTTCTCTATATTATTTGTTGCATTTGTGATAAGTTTTGCGCCAGTTATTACATTTCATTTAGTGCCTTTCTTGAATGAGGGTGAAGCATTGATAACATTTGAATATTTGTTAATCCCCTCTATCTTGTTTCCTGCTTCCATTTCCTATGTTTCCGTAACGAAATATCCCATTGATCTTTCACTTCACTTACCGAAGTTATTAATCTTTTCAATGACAGTTGCGGGCATCTTATTCCTCTACTGGGGAAGTCATCAGTTGCTCATGTTGTACAACACCAATCCTATAGAGCTGATTACTAGAATTCCTGGGACGGTTAATATCTTCTTATTTACCTCCCTCACGTTACTCCTGTATATAAGTTTAAATCGGCTCAACCATAGTCTAGTCTCAAGGAAACAGAACCCTACTTTATTCTATAGAAAACGGGTATTCACAGAAATTGAGACAAACCAGCGAATAGATAGAGTCATGGATCATGCACTACACACCATTTCAGAAATCTTGTGTCATGTCGAAGGTGCATCCATCCTTCTGAGAGGGGACCTACCTAGAATCAAGTCCACAGGTAACCATAAAGGGAACGAAGAAGCGCTAAAGTCTTCTTTCCTCTCTACAAATACGCAGCATAAAGACGGTTCTCTTGTTCAAATTTGTATTCCAATAGAGGGGGACGAGTTAATTGGTTGGATGCTAATCGGAGAGAAAGTGAATAAAAGTCGTTTCGAGAGACAAGAGGTTGGACACTTGAATGATTTTGCCCAATTCTTAGGAGAAGCCTTTGAAGTGAAGCAACTGTTAGAGGATTATCAGGAATATGTTCATGGTTACATGCAACAAATAACTCCCCTTTATTCCACAAATCCAAAGCGAGCTAAACAACAAATTGAGATAGCTGAGAAAGAAAGGAAAAAGCTTTCTACCTTCTTGCATGATCATGTTCTTCAAGACGTCTTAGCAGTTCACCATAACCTTGATACATTTTCTAGTAACAATGAAGCTTTTCTTATGAAACACATTAAGGAGTTTTCTACACTTCACCAAACCCTGGAGAAGCTAACCTATACGATTAGAGATAAGAGCTACGATCTTTATCCAGCTGTCTTAGATGATTTCGGCTTACTGGAAGCATTCAATCACCTCATTCATTATGAATTCGTAAATTCTACACCAACAATTGAATTGAACAATTCACTAGAAGAAGGAAACCTAGCGGAGTTAGACCGAATTACGCTTATCACGCTCTATCGAAGCGTGAAGGAGTTAATAACCAATGCGATTAAACACGCTCAGGCGACCGAAATCACCATTGATAGTTCTATGGCAGAAAACAATCTGTACTTCACGGTAATCGATAATGGGATTGGTATGCATGAAGATTTACCCATAGAGGAATATGTTAAGGATAATCATATAGGTTTAGCATCGGTTAAACATGATATAGAATCCCTCAATGGACAATTACTTATAGCTGGAAGCAGAAATTCCGGATGTGAAATGACTATTAAACTCAAATTGGAGGAGACCGATGAATCAGCAAATCACACTCATGTTAGTTGATGACCACCAAGCCATCCAGAGTGGGATGGTACACTACTTCGACCAACAGGATGGATTTACCGTTGTGAAAAGCCTGCATAATGGTGATCATCTTATGTCCACTATTCGAGAATGCTCGCCTGATATTATCCTATTGGACATGCACCTCCAACGCAAAGACGGAAAGGCTGAGAGTGGGATGAAACTGGCAGAAAACATTCTTACCTATAACCCTTCTCAGAAGGTTGTAATTTATACGGGCTACAATTATCCTCACTATAAACAAAACGCGTTTCAAATAGGTGTAAAGGCATTTATCTCTAAATACGAACCACTATCGAAATTAGCTCAGTACTTACAACTAGTCTCAGAAGGTATTATTGTTCAAAACGACGACAGCTCTACTGAAGAGAAGCTCACCAAATTCGAAATTAATTTATTGCACCACATTAGCGAAGGCCTTACAAATCAAGATATTTCTGAGAAACTCTCCTACAGCAGAAGAACTATTGAACATTATATAACTGTCATCTACGAGAAATTACAAGTTACTTCTAGAATTCAAAGCGTCGTTAAAGGAATGAAGCTTGGTTACCTTCCACTTACCAACGAACCAAGTACATAAATAGAAAACCCGCTACATACAAGTAGCGGGTTTTGCGTTAGGTATGAATAATGCTATGGACACTATCCGTGCTCAATCACGGTATCCAATCGAGGGTTGTAGTCCATTCTATGGACGACTTTCATTTCAGACTCACTCACATCGTATACCACTTTATTTGTATACAAATAGGTGGTCTCATTTGCTTTAGTCATTCCACTTACTAGGCCTCCCTCAACTGTGTAAGGTTCTCTCATGAGTTCCTGAGTTTCCATGTCATAAATCTCTACATAAGGTTGGTTAGGAGAACCCGTTACCGTAAAGAGCTTTCCATCGTTAATTACCATTTTTCGTGGAGTCTCTCTTGTTGCCACAAACTCTTTCAATCCATCTTCTGTTAATTTATAGATTACGTTATAACCCTGTTTAGCTTGGTCCTTTCCTTCTAACTTCACCTCTTCCTCTTTCGCAATCAGAACTTCATCCTGGGAGAAAACGATGCTTCCACTCACCTGCTGATCAAATAGCTTCTGTTCGTCCATTTGATCCCCTTGAATGGTTTTCAAGAAAGTACCTGACTCTGTTCGATTCCAGACAAGTACCTCACCATTGTTCAGGTTCACTTTCATGTCATCAACTTCCCCATTTAAATCCCAAGTTTCAATGGGTTCAGAAAGATCATCACTTGCATATTTCTTCAACACAGGCTTACTATCTTTGTAGGTTATGACATAAATTTCTTCTTCGGTAGACGCGAGCTTGCCAACTGGTTCATTAAGAGTACCTAATTTGCTAATTTGCTCAGAAGTCGATTCATACAGCGTATAATTAACAGTTCCTACTTCATTTGCAGCTAGTATATTTCGATTGCCGTGTACATACGAAATACTATAGTTCACATCGTCCAACGTGCCAATTGAAGCCTGGTACTCCGTATGGAAATCACCTTCTGTTTCATTGAATACTTGTATCATAACCTTTTCCTCTTCATTCGTCAGTGTCGTTACAAATGACTCCTCAATAACTGAATCAAATTGAGTCTCACTAAATGAGTCTGAAGAACACCCCGCTGCAGTTAAGGCAATGCCTAGGGTAAGGAATAATTGTTTTCTCATGTGGGTTATTCACTCCTCAATGTTTCGACTGGGTCAAGTTTCGCTGCTTTAGTAATGGCCCGATAACTGGACCCTAGACTAACTAGTAAAACTAGGAATAGGCTCAATAGAACAAGCTTCCCGTTGAACGTAAGAGATAAAATGGATAATCCGTCCTTCGATTCAATATATTGATTAAAGAAGAACATCAATACATACGAAGATAGAATAGAAAGTACGAATGAGGCTAGCCCAATATACAGGACCTCCACAGATAACAAGCTTGTGATATGCTTTCTCTTATATCCAATCGCCTTCATAATCCCAATCTCCTTGTAACGATTCTTTAGAGATTGGTTCATAATTGAACTGATACTCACCGCTGCAAACCCAAGTAAAATGACAGCTAAAGCACCGCCTACTCCAATTAATAACTTAGCCACCACCGGTAATTGTTTCGAGGATTGTAACGCATAATTCGTCGTATACCCTTTATCTTCAATGGTAGTTGCAACATTAACTAACTCTTCAACATTCTCGGCAATGACAATATAACGATCTGGTTTATGATGCGCGGTGTATTCATCCACCGTCATTTGCTCAAAGTTTGCATTTATTTGATTGACTAACGAAATTGGAACCAGTGATAGATTATCTGGAAAACCAAGTAAATCAGGTTGTTTGTAAGTTCCCACAATTTCAGCTGAAAGTTTCGACCGAACCCCTTCCCCTTCTTTAACCTTCACGGTATAGCTCAACTCAACCTCTTCTCCAGCCTTGAAGTCCTTATACTTATCGTTTAGTAGAACACTCTCCTCGCTAGAGAAGACCTGGTCTTCTCCCGTGAAAAACGAAAGGGCCTCTGTGGGAACCCCAAGAACCATAGTACTCGTTCGTTCCTTCTCTTTCTCAACTCCTACGAGCGCTGTCTCAGAAGGGAACGCAACACTGACCCCATCAATTTGTTGTAATACCTCGCCATCTTCACTTTGCAAAGCTTCTTCGTTGCTAGAAGATACTTCAATAAACTTCAATTGGTCATTCTCTATAACCGTTTCATTCATGGAATTCTCTACTCCCATAAAGAAACCTGCGACAAGATTAAAGACAATCAACCCAATGGAGATGATGACAATGGGACCTATTGTCTTAAACCCATGACGGATGAAATTCTTCCACCCAAGGGTAAGTAAGTCCAGTTTATGCACGTGATGAAACCTCCTGTAGTTGCCCTTCTACCATTTGATAGAATACATCAGCATAGTGTTGGAATATTTCATTGTGGGTCACCACAACGACTGCTTTGTCTTCTCTTGTAATCGCTTGAAGCAGTTCGATAATACTCTCTTCATTCTGTTTGTCCAAATTACCAGTAGGTTCATCTGCTAGAATTAAATCAGGATTATGAACTAAGCTCCTGGCGATGGCTACACGTTGTTGTTCTCCCCCTGATAGTTGCTTAGGGTAATGATGGCGCCGCTCGTACATGCCTAGCTGTTTCAACATTTCTTGACTCTTCTGTATCCGTTCTTGAGACTTGATTTCCTTATGTAAATAAAGCGGATACGATACATTTTCTTCCGCCGATAAATGTGGGAGTAAATGGTAATCCTGAAACACAAAGCCGATAGAACTGCTTCGCAAACTCGTGCGGCTTTCATCCCCAAGATTATGGATTGTCTCGTTATCATAATAAATATCGCCACTAGTTGGTCGATCTAACAATCCAATAATATTCATCAATGTACTCTTCCCGGAACCAGATGCCCCCATAATCACAACCATTTGGCCTTTATAGATTGAGAAATTCGTGTCGTTTAAGACGGATACCACTTCTGAGTTCGTATGATAGTCTTTCGTAATATGACGTAAAGACATAATGGGGTGTGTAGATGCTTGTTCCAATTTTCACTCTCCTTTATCTTCGATGATTATTTCTTTAATCAGCTTAATGGTGAAATAAGTAGACCGTAAATCCATATAGGAATCCTCATCTGTAACCGCATAGCCCCCTTGTCTTCTCAACGCATCAAGCTTCTTCAACAATGTTGTATCATCGTACTGGATTCTTGTTTGTCGCATAGCATGATAGGTATAGTAAATCATGTAAGCTGCTGCCTCAGAATCGGGTTTAATTTCCTCTTCGCTAAACCCTTTCACTGCACGATGCACTTTATCTGTCCAAGCATCTGTCTGAGACATTGCATCTATGAACGCACGGTTAGCTAATTCGGATTGTTGGTTAAAATACTTATTTCCATTAATAATAGAATCTAGCAACTGTTCAGCTTGATTAGGTAACTCGTGAGCCTTTAGTGGAGACCTAAGTAACTGCAGCGCTTCAACTTGATACGTCCATTGGAATATGCTTCCTTGCTTTATCGGCTTTCGAATCTCCTCAAGCAAGAAACTCTCTGCTTGATCTAAGAATGAGACATCAACACGCAATATTTGTTGCAACGTCAGGAAGCTAAGTTGTTTATCGGCAGATAAATCTTTAAAATCTTGATATGTATAAGAACTAACTTTGTCTTCTAAGGGAGCTAAATTAGAATACTCTGTTCCTTGTAACCAATGAAGCAACGAATAACCCATCATATTTTGATTCAAGTCTGCAGAGTAACTCGTTATTTTCGTAAATTGTCCATTGTCTTCATAAAGATTTAAATTATCCAAAAGGATCTTTTTATTTGAAGTATGAAGAGATGCTCCAATACTTCTTAACGCTGAAATATTCCGATACACGTACTGAATATCAGCAACATCAGATTTAAAAGAGTCCTTCAAATAGGATTCTATTCTGTTCATCCTTTCACTAGATGCTTTAATCTGACGTCCTTGATATAGTTTCGTATAATAATCAAGTTCAACCATACGCTTTACATCTGCTTGACCATCTAAAGTCGGCTCTTCCACCTCCACACTTGCGTCTTGTTTTCCAAGTATATCAAAAGAATTTATTAGAAAATATGCTCTTGAAGGACTAAATTTGCCATTTCTGGAAACGACACTGTCTAGGTAATTTGTTACTCGACTATTATAATCGGATGTATCAACTTTATTTCGCTCCATGACTCGAAGCATTTGATAGGTCTCACTCAATTTCACACCTGTATATTGCGGATCATCAGAAAAGTTCTTCATCTCTTTCGCCAAGAACACACCCGCATCTTTCATGAACGTTTGGCTAGCTACGTCCTTGATTTGTTGCCGATACACATCTGTGGTTGGAATCTCACATTGTTCTAACAACGAATCAATTGCATACAATGCTTCAACCTCATTGAAAATCCCTAGATTTGAAGCATTTGTGAAATCTCGGTGTGCCATTTCTTCATGTACATACGAACATACCTCAAGTTCTTCACCAAGAAGCGCGTAAAGAGCATTCCCATAATAAGTGTTATAAAGACTTTGGATATCCTCTAACCCATTCGTTAAGCTAAAATCTCCACTTTCTTTCCATGAGCTTAATAGCTTATCAGAAACGTCATCCCAATCACCCTCCTCTAATGAACCAGCGGATAATTGGGATGACGCTTCTTTCGATTGCAAGACAAGAACCACCCCTCCCACGGTGAAAACCAAAGCAATCAAGATTCCTACATACCATTTTCTCATACCATAATCCCTCCCTTTATATTAAGGAAGGGGATAAACCATGTGGTCCATCCCCTTCCTCCATATTGAACCTATTAATATAGTCTTGTTGTGGATGCAGTGGAAGATGCTTTCGTACCGTCAACAAAGACAGATGCTGTATTTGTCGCTGTACCTTTATAAGGAACTCCTGAGATGTTGTATGTACCTGAGTAATCAGAAATCCAAGTGTCATTGTTCGTCCAAGTACCAGTCAAATGATTTCCACTTGCCGTTCCTCCACTTACTCCGCCGATGGAAACACCAAGGCCACTTGCGCTAATGTCCCATGCAGTTTTCACCCAATCACCGTAATCAGGATTTTGACCTAAGAATTTTGCGCTTACTTGGTAAGACTGAGTCTGGAAGTAAGCCCCTGTGCTAATCCACACATTCGATTCAATTTCATGACTAGAAAGCCCAGGCACGCCCGCAGAATTTGAATCACTGTAAGCAAATGCATTTGAACCGGCCCCAAATACAATAGCCGCTCCCATTAATGACGTTACAACAAACTTGCTAAATCGACCTTTATTAAACATGTAATCTCCTCCTAAACAGTATGTATCAGAACCTCTCAAGGTTCTAAATTCACTATAATACACAATCTTCGGTGAAGAATCGGTAGGTTACGCATAATCTATTGCGTGCCTCCGCAAAATGGGACAAGGTGACAGGAATAAAATTATTGAGCACTCTAGAGAAACATGTTACTATAAGGTCACATTAACAAGTTACTTAAAGGTAACATGTTGGGTATGGAGGATTCTAATGAATAATGAACAACTCACAGCTGTGTTTAAGGCATTAAGTCACCCGATTCGTGTGACAATGTTGGATTTACTCAAAGAGGGACCGAAACGTACATCTGACTTAGATGAGGCGTTTCCTGATGTTAGTCGTTACGCGGTCATGAAGCATTTAAACATCTTAGAAGAAGCGAACCTCCTTCTCATCCGGAGGGAAGGACGTACTCGACTGAACTACATCAATATCATTCCTCTCCAACAAGTATACGGACGCTGGGTATCGAAGTATCAATCGAATGATGCACACGCATTAACACAAATTAAAGAGCTTGCTGAAAGGAGACAAGAAACAATGAAACACGATACATTTCAGATTGAACAAGAAATTCTTATCGAAGCGAACAAAGAGAATGTATACAAGGCGTTGACTGAGAATATTGGACAGTGGTGGGCTTACCGATTATGCGGTGAAGGATCAACCATGACCTTATCCGCAAAGGCTGGAGGCCAATTTATTGAGCATGGAGCGAACGGGGCTGATGCTTTATGGGGTACTGTTACGTTTGCATCAGAGAACAATGAAATTCGACTGAATGGGTTATTAGGGATGCAAGGAGCTGTGAATAGCGCCTACTCCTATAAGTTAGAAGCAAATGGTAATCACACGTTGCTCAAACTGTCCCACCATGCTGTAGGCCTTCTCGATCCTGAATGGGAAGAACAACACGCAGCTGGATGGAAAGAACTATTAGGTGATTTCCTAAAGAATTATGTAGAAACGGGTAAGACACCTGAGATTAAATAGGTAATGATATTCCTAACTCATAGGGCAGCAACGTCATGGATGATCTCCTTGGCGTTGTTGCCCTAACTTTTTTATTTTCTTATCTGGAAACCTGACAACTCCCCCTTTCTCTATCGTTGCTCACTATACCTTTCAATTTCGTATTGAAGAGGCTACAATTCTTCCCCCCGCCCCACTATTTCCATTTATTAGGTTTACCTATTCATTCATTGTGGTAGTAATAAATGTTCATGCATGCCCAGTGTAAAAGTGACCATCGTCGCACATCCTTTTTCCTTATTTTGTATTAGAATAAGTCTGGATGTTCATCGCTCCCTTGGTCGTTCAAACGTTGAAAGGATGCTATAAAGAATGAATATAAAGAGAACTATTCTTCCTCTGATTTCTATTGCCACCCTCCTTCTAGAGGGATGTGGATTTCTAAATGAGAATCAGAGCACGACGTCAATGAAACAAGAAGCAGACATAACGAAAGAAAGTGAGACCTTCATATCTGTGCAAGACTACGACGGCACAGGATACACGCTAAGAAATGCAAGTCCAGCGATAGAGAAATTAGCTAGGGAAAATGAGAAGGATATCAACGAAGCGTTCAAAGACTATTTCTCTCAAGAATATAGCACAGAGGTAACGGTACATAACCTAGCTGCTGCCAATGATGCGATTACTGCCTACGTAGAATCTAAGAGTAATCCGAACTTCCATACCTACGCAGTCGTTCCAGTTAGACAAGGAGAAATCCTATATGATGAGGTGTTCTCTCAAGGAGGAAAGGTTGAAAATGCGATTGCCAGTGGCTTGTATGCATGGGTCTATGAGGATGAGTTTCAACAGTTAGACCAATTACTTGAAGCGTTCATGGAACACAATCCCATTACAGGAGTGACGGATGAAGCTTTAAATAGGGTCATCGGTGCAGGGTATAGCACTCCCTACTATAGAACCGCTGTTCTCGACAAGTCATTAATCGATATCTCACAAGACTATATTGATCATCCAAATCGAACAAAACGTGATTGGGCTAACGCACTTCAGTCAACAGATTATAACCATAAAGATGTGACAATCTCCCTCCACCTCTATATGGCTGTTCAAGGGAACGAACCAGAACAATCAATCTTGTCTAAGCTAGAGGAAGAGATTAGAAATCACTCTAATACGATACCTCAAGGTACTTATCATATTGATATAAATGATAACTACATAAACAAAGTGACTGGAACAGGAAGTAAAGATAATACATTAAGCATCTCTTACCCAGAACCGATTATCATACTGAAAGAATAGAAACGATTATTCCATACATAACACCATGCCAATTGCGACCGTATCTTCCCCTTTACTTCTAGAAATCTACGTGATCCTAAACTGTACTACTTCAACAGAAATCGAAGAGGAGTGCCTCATGTAATGAATATAACAAGATCAATTCTACTATTAATAGCTACAATATCTTTAGGGGGATGTGGATTTCTGAATGACGAGCAGAACGTACAACAAGATACAGATAGTAAAGAAGCTGAAGCTATCCATGAGACTGATAACACCTACGTTAAGGTTCAGGACTACACAGGTAATGGCTATAATTTAAACAACTCAAATCAGAAGAATAAAGATATTGCATTAGAAAATAAACACGAGGTAGAAAAAGGGGTTAAGGATTACTTTCTATCACTATATAAATCAGAAGTTATCGTACATAACTTAGTAGCTGCTGATGACGCCGTAACTGTATTCGTAGAATCTAAAGAAGAACCTAACTATAATACGTATGCGATTGTTCCAATTGATTTAACAAACGAAACAGTCTTAACAGACGAGATTTGGACTCAAGAAGGACAAGTCGAAAATGCCATTGCTAGTGGCCTATATGCAATGATTTATAGAGAAAGATTCAGTGAACTAGACGAATTAATTCGTACGTTTGTAAAGGACAACCCTGTTGTCGGTACAACTGAAGAAGCGAAAAACAATGTTTCAGGCTCCGGGCATGAAACTGTCTATTATCGTGTTTCAGTATTCAGTGACTACGTGTTATCCCTAACGGACGAATATCTGAGCAATCCAGACTATTCAGGCGAGGATTGGAAGAATTATTTCGACGTGGAGAAGCTTAATCCTAAAGAAATAACGTTCGCCATAGAGTTGTTCATGGCCGATGAAGAAGCTTCCCCTAGTCAAGAGATCTTGGACAAGCTTGTAACGACTATTGAAGAAGCTACCAACCTCCCCCCTGGCGAATACAACATCATTCTGAATGATAATTACGTCCATGCTGCTTCGTTTTCAGGATCAAAAGGAGAGCCATTGGAGCGCGCTATACCAAATCCCATTTACAAACTAGATTCAACATTGCGCTAGTACATGCTAGACACAATTAATGAGAGAGTCACTTCCTATATATACATCTATTTATCATGGTAGCCATACATGACCGGTCCAAATGTGACCATCGTCGCACACCCTTTTTCCTTATATTGTTATAAAATAGATGTGGGGACGACCTGTGTTTATAAAGGATGGACCCTGAAAGGAAGTGCTAAATGCGATGACTGTAAGGAGAAGAATTCTTCCTCTGATTACAACTATCCTGTTAGGAGGATGTATGTTCATGAGTGAAGAGCAAAGTGAGACGTCAACTGATGAAGAGTTTGTTTCTGTTCAAGACTATACCGGTGAAGGGTTCACCTTGAGGAACGCAAACCCCAAGATTGAGAAATTAGCTAAAGATCATGAACAGAAAATCATAGAAACAGTAGAAGACTATTTATTGACTAAGTACAAAACAGAAGTTACTGTTCATAATTTAGAACCTGCCGTTGACGGAATTACTGCATTCGTAGAATCTAAGAAAGAACCTAGATTTCATACATATGTAGTTGTCCCGGTCCAAGACAGTACCATACAGGATGAAGCTGTCTTCTCTCAAAGTGGTCAAGTAGAGAATGGCATCGTTACTGGAATTTACGCAATGGTTTATAAAGATGAATTTGATGAACTAAACCGTACCCTCGAAAGTCTGATTTCCACTGAACCTATTGTTGGATTAAACCAAAAAGCTCTAGATCATATAAGCGATACTAATTACAGTACGATTTATTATGGAACAGCTAACTTTGATGAGCAATTAAAGGAAATCTCGAATACTTACATCAACAATCCAGAATACGGTGTAGAGGAATGGACCAGTATTGTGAAAGAATCCGGCTTTGACCCTTCCCAATTCTATATAAATATAGAATTCTATATGGAAGATACTCGAACAGAACCGCAAGATTCTTTACTCAAGAAGATTACTAATGAACTAGAAACCCATCAGAACAAATTACCACCTGGTGCCTACAACATAATCTTAAACGATAACGATATAAATAAAATCACTGGCATTGGCTCAAAAGGTAACTCACTAGAAAAGGCTTACCCTGACCCTCTTATAATCCCAAGAAATAAAGAATGAATTATCTCTTCAATGAGTGCTCAGCAGAACACCAATTACAGGTGAGGGTCTAAGGTAGAGGTTTGACAACAGCCTCCCCACTTTCCCCTATGAGTTGTATTAGAATGAAGATGATATTTATCTATTAGTTGGTCGAATAGACCATTAAAGGGAGTGCTGCATAACATGAATATAAAAAGAACTATTCTTCCATTGGTGGCTACTATCATTTTAGGAGGATGTGCATTTATGAATGAGAAAAGTGAGAACCAAGAAACAAACGCTAACGAAGCAGACCAAAATTATGAAAACGAAAACTTAGTGCCTGTTCAAGACTATGACGGCACAGGATATACTCTAAGGAATGCGAGTGCAGATATTGAGAAAATAGCTGAGGAAAATGAGGAGGAGATTAAGGAAGCGGTTGTACAATACTTTTCGAATAAATACAAAAGTGAAGTAAAAGTACACAATATGGAAGCGGCAAACGGCGGAATTACAGTTTTCTTAAAATCAGTTTCTCCTTTAGAATATCATACATATGCCATAGTCCCCGTAAATGAGGAAAATGCCAGTATCATGTACGAAGATATTTTCACTCAAAGTGGGCAAGTTGAGAACGCCATTGTAACTGGTATTTACGCGAAAGTTTATAATCAAGAATTTAATACATTAAACTCAATGTTGAATCAACTAGCTCAAGAACAACCTATTGTTGGGGTAACTGCAGATGCTTTAAACAATGTTACTGGGGATGGATATAGTACTCAGTATTACAGAACTGCTATATTTGATAAGAATCTAATAGAAGTGTCCAACACCTTTCTAAAGGATCCTACTCTTGATGCTGAAGAATATAAAATATTACTAAACGATGTTGATTACGATCCTAATCTCTTATCATACGTTATAGAGTTTTACATGGAAGACAAAGATAAGAAACCTAAGCAAGAAATATTGGATAAAATAGCGACAGAAATAGAAGAAAACAAAAACGAACTACCTCCAGGTTCCTATGAATTAATACTGAATGATAACTATATTAATAAAGTGACAGCTATAGGTACAAATGATAATTCACTAGAAATAGCCGACCCAAATTCTATAATTATTAAATTGAAAGAGGAGTGAGAAGATATTGATTGAAATTGAAAATCATGTTATTTATACCTTCTTTTCGAAGCACATCTACTTACATAAATTTACTGACAAAACCTACATTTTTAGAATGCCATAAGTTTAAACTGTCTCATATTGCCCTACCTCTTCAGACATCACAATCCTCGACCAATATGAGACATACATGCCTCCTACGTCCGAGTTATAATCACCCCGGTGAAGCTACACATACGTATATTTCCGAACTATAAAATAATTCATCTCTTGAATAGATATTATTCAGGATTATATCTATTGCAACCAAAATCATTCTCAAAATAAATACAACGGCCTTTCCCATAGAGAATATCGGGAAAAGACCGCTGCTCAATCATTCATTTTGTAGAGTGTACTTGCTGAGACCACCCGAAGGTTTTCCCCGTTTGCTAAAGTCTATGGTAAACTCTCGCAAGCTAATCCATCGTTATCATTTCCATCCAATCGGTGGGGGTCGTTGCTAGGGCCACCTGCTGCGATGAAAAAGGCTTGGGCTTCTGCGTGTGAATTAAAGTCTCCGCAGTTTCTGTCTGCTCCATTTGGATCGTACGGACCGCTATATCCATTATCGGTTGAAGCGGAGGTCGTTGTGCTTTCCTCTTCTTGCACTACTGGTTCAGGTGGGTCGATAACATCCTGGTTGTACCCACCATCCTCTTCCATAGCTACGTACCCTTCTACACTCCATATGTTCAAATCTTCTTTCTTTGCTTTTTCCTCTGCAGAATAGTACTCATCAAGGCGGGATGTGTTCGGTTCCCAGACATAGGCGACTCTAGCCAATCCTTCTTCGAGTAGTTGTTTGTTGAAATCCTCCCCATCCACGTGGAGATAGACAAGCAATCGGTCGTAAGTATCCCGCTTATCTTCATCGTAGTATAAATGGACTTCTTCGCCCGCTAAATGCTCTTCTGCAAAGGCACTTGCCTCAGGGCCCCACTCTTGAGTAGGAAGGTCTGGGTGTTTGGTTTCAGGTGTATCGATAAGAAGTAAACGGACCGTATCCGTTTCGCCGCTTTCTTTGAATGTGACATCCATCGTATCACCATCGACCACATCGGTAACTGTTGCCACGTCGAATTCTTTTTCTTCTTTAGATGGCGTTTCTGAAGTTGTTTTAGCTTCTGTTGAATCACCAGAAGATTCCTCTTCCTCTACTTCTGATAATTCTGTTTCTTCTTTGGTTTCTTTCTCTTCTGATACCTCTTCAGCAGCCTCTTGATTTGCTGAAGATGAAGCGTTGTCGTCAACTGGGGTAAATCCAATAATTGTAAGGGCGAGAGCAAATGTAAGGATGATGGCTGGTTTCTTTGATTTTGCTTGTATTTTGCGATTTACTGACCATTCATAGATAGCCCAAATCGCTATACCGATACCAATAAAGCCTAAAATATTATTGAGGATAAATCCAAGTATTGCGAATGCAATAGCCAGAATGATGATAATTCCTAAACAACCTAGTAATGCCTGCATTACTGTACAACCTCCAGATTTTCCACGGGACTAAAGCCTTTGGTTTTTTTAAAACTCATTCGGTGTTCGAAATTCTGCATTGAATCTGAACAATCAATACGGTCAAAGTTCAGGGCTTCTAACGTTTGTCGATCAATTTTCACAGAAAGAATTGTGTTTTCTTCATGAAATCCTGTAGCAGAATTGAACTGCTCTCCTTTTGCATTAATGGTGACAGTCTGTAAGGGGAGCAGGGCAAACATTTCCCTCGCTACTCGTAACACAACACTGGCAACATAATCTTGATAGAGTTCATAGAATTTCGTTTTCGTCATTTGCTTGCTTGATAGCTTACCCGTCTTCGTGAGGCTCAGTTCATGGGATGGTATAACTTTGTCCGAGTGAACGTAAAGGTCAAAGACGGCCTGATACCGATCTTTAAAACTATGATTGAATCCACTTCCGAGTTTTTCGATATCCGCGAAAGGAGCCAAATCATCAATTACCTTGGCATAGCTATCCACTTGGCCTTTTAAAACCCGCTCACCCAACCCCTTTATGGACAACCACTCTTCATACAACTTGTCGTCCTCTTCTTTCGCTGGACCTATAGCTTCCATGAGTAAGCGATGTCTTGCTTCTTTACGTTTAAAGAACCGGTCGCGAAGAGTAGGCCTATAATTGGTAACCGCTTCTTCAGCCTCTTTTTCATTCGGCCCTTGTTCCCCTTCTGTGAACGGAGGTGTACGAACAATATGGTTCCAGTTGAAGGTTTCCGTGCAATCCTTGTGTAAAGAAATCAGAAATTCACATTTTTCCTGAAACCGAGCTACCGCATCTCGAGCCATAGCTTGTTCTTGCTTCTTTTGCTCGTCTTTTTGAGTTTGTGTTAACCGATTCTGTCGATACGCTTGATTACTGCTCGACGAATTCCTATTGGCCCGCAGTCCATTTTCATAGTATATCCCTGTTCCAGGAACCGTTGCCCGAACACGTACGCCATTTGAACCTACTCTAACTCGCGCTCCTTTAGACCCAGCACTCATACTGACCCCTCTTTTACCTACATTCATTCGAACATCTCCGCCTAGATTGACGCTCCTTCTGACTCCAAAGCCCATAGCATAGCCACCTTCATAAATTATGGTTATTATACAAATATTAATATACTAAAACTTAATTTTCCATAAAAATAGGGTTTTTGCGAATTAAAATATCAGACTCTCAGAATAGGATAATCGAAAGTAAACCCCGACTCAAAAACCCCCCGAATTAAAAAATTCAGGGGGGGGATATCTATCTATTAAAATTTAAATCTCTCATCCATAGACGTAATATCAATAATCACCGGATTGCTATTCAGCAATTCCCCATTCGCTCCCCTAGAAGGACCAAATGCAATGCATTGCCCTTTGCGCAAGGATGCTAGGCGTTTCTCCCAATCTTTACGAGAGTGGGTATCATGGCCAAGCATAGACGCAATGGAACTAATTTCGTTCTCCGGCGGTTGGAAGAAGATCTTCTGACTTGTGTTCTGAAGTCTTGAGATCTCATCTGACGTCAACTGTCCCTTAAGGAATTGGGTTGCGTACCAGCCGGACCATCCAAATTTACGGCCTTCTGTAAGGATCTTAGAACTTGGTGACTTATCGCTATGGTCTAAGTTCTGTGCTTCATCAAGGATTACAGGGAATGGAAGTGACTTATCGCCATGCTGAACCTTGTAATGCCAGATGTCCCACAAAATAAACTCTGTAATCATGAGTTGGACATCTCGGGTGTAGGTCGTCATCTGGATGATGTGGACCTTCCCTTTCTGATCTCCAAGCTTCGACCAATCATTTTCTTGTGTATGGTCGAACGGATTCTTATCAATTAAAAGACTAATTTGAGCTAGTGCTGTCTTTGCAGGTCCTGAACCATCTTCCTCTAACTCACGGGCAAGAACATTTAAGTTCATTTGCTCCTCGTATTTACGCAAGCCGCGGATGGTAGCTTGATAGATCGCATTGAGCTGCTGGTGGCCTAAGTCTCGATAGATGGCGCTGAATACACTCTTGATCCGTTCTGCAACATCAGAATAATCTTCTTGAATGAACTCATCCTCATCGATTTCCTTCTCGTTACGCTTGAACGGGTTAATTGGGAAACCGTCACGTGCCACAAGATAGTTGATTAAGTTGTCCCCTAATCGTTCCTTAAACTGCGGCTCAAGTTGTCCCTTCTTAAATCCGTCTGTGTAATCAAATATGATACTAGAAATGCCCTGATCTGCTAACTCCATTAGCATGGACTGGATAAAGTAGGTCTTCCCTTGACCAGACTTCCCAGAAATCAAGATATGACGGTTTGCCAACTCTGGATGTCCGTACTCCCAGTACAGTGTCTTCGTGGACCCTTGAACTTCCCCAAGTCGCACCCGAACATCTTCTAGACTAGGAGTGGACGGTCCAACATCTGTAGAATAATCAAGAGGTTGTACGTCGGTTGCTACTTCAGTCACTTCAGTAGTCGATTCATCTTGGTCAGTGTCACGATCATGGTCAGCGCTATTATCGCCAGATGAGTTCCCGGGGTAACCAGCTCCCCCATCAGCGACTTGACTATTTCCTGAATCAGCAGTGTAGCCTGGCGATGTATCCACTTCTCTTTCAGGAACACCTTCTGCGTCACCACCAACAGTGACAAGCTCAGGCATTCTCACCTCAACCGCCTCTTGATTATAAGTAGTCGATAGCAGCTTGCTTACTGGGATATCCAGATGACCTTGCTCCATCTTTTCTCGAATGACAGACAAATCTTCTACAATCCCGGTATAGGCGTCTGTTTCCGTTAGGATTAAGTTCATTACGTCTTGTTCGATTAGAGCTGAACGCCATGTTCCTTCACTACGGAAGGAGAGGATTGCCCCTTTCCCAATGAACTCTTCTAGATGATAGCCGACGTGGAAGTCGTCATTCATAAGATGACCTTTCAGAGCCTCCAGCTTCTCGTACTGCCCAGTGTCCCAGATGCCATTAGTCATAAATTTACGCGCATTAGCGAGTAACATCTGCACAAAGAAATTACGGAAGAATTTATTACGGAACGGTCGATTTCCTTCTTCATCCACTTCTTTTAATTGTTCGTCAAAGAGACGCTTCGTCTTCTCTATTTGCTCACGTGCTTTAGACGTCTGATCGCCGCCGATCTTCACTTCAACAGGATAGAAGTGGACGAATATATCATCATCCTTCGTCTCTACACCAACTAGCAGAATATCATCGCTTGTTGCCCCGCGAACGCCTAAGTTCGAAGCAGAGAACACACCTTCACTCTTTGTAAGTTTGACCGCACCAGCCACACGAAGAATCTCTTCAAGTGAAATAGGAACCCAAGTAATGTCCTTATGTTGATAGAAGCTAAGTGTGTACTTAATTGCTGACACGATACTTAGTTTCTCTCGGGAGAAATGACCCTTACTTCCAATAATCCTCAACAACCATTCTCCATTTATCGTGTTGAATGCACGGATGGCAGCATGGATGTCGGATGTTTCAGGGTGAATGTCCTTATCTTGAAGGTACTGCTTAATTACATTACCGTATTGAACATTTTTATCTGTGACTGTAATAGCATCATACTTATCAGAGGAAGAGTATTGATCACTATAATGGATAACTAACAGTTCTTTTGATGAGCGCTGGAAGAAATCAAGATCCACATTTGGATCTACAAATGTTACCCAATGAGAGCAATCATATAGATTATCTAACACATCGTCTTGAACAGAAGATGACATCGTAACAATCGTTTGACCCTTACGATATGGATTACGCCCTTCGTTATCAAGATTACTCGCTAACTCATTCATGTTCTTCGTCGTTCTCATAATCTCATTTTCTTCACTAGGGGTATGCTTTGTACCAAACCCAACGCGATAATCATCAGAAGTAGTGAGTGAGCTCGTAGAGGAAAGGAGTCCGTTTAAAGCGATTCCAGTATCAATCTCATCCATTATGTTCTTGGCATCTTGTTCTTGACTAGACATCTTGAAGAATGAGATGTGAGCATAGTTGTAATGACCCTCATCCTCCAATTTGTAGTATTGGATGTTCTCACGTACGATTCGCAACATGTCCGTAGGATCTAGGCTCTTAGATTGAAGAGATATATCAAAAGCCTCTTCTATCCTTTCCGGATTTTCAAGGTTTGAGAACAACTCAAATGCACTTTCAGCCACTTCACGTTGGTATAAAGCAATCTCTATTGGAACGACGTTTCCAAACCCTTCCTTCTCTACTTGTGATTTAAGAAAATGGAAAACGCCTCTCATTACTTCACGGTCATTTGCCATGTTAATTATATTAACTTTTAAAGGCGATTTAGAGCCACTAATGAAGAGATATTTGAAATGATCTACGAACTGCTTCATCTTCTCTTCAACTACACTTGCATGATATGTATTTGTACCTTCAAGCGTTTCTTGGTGCAAAGGTTCATATACTGTCCATTCACTAGCATTACGCTGATAGACTGGTTTATAAAGTTGATTTTGTTCACCATACATATAGGGCAATAAGTTCAACGGCCGCAGGCGATCTAACATGTGTGCCTCTAAGCCTTCTTTTCCAATTTCATTCCTTACTGCTAATTGGTAAGCAATATTTAAAGGATGGAGCGGCGTCAGAAGAATCTTCTTACCGTTACGAATCGTTCCAAGTTTAAATAGGTTCCTCTGATGTGCGTTAATGTGAGCATCTTCTTCAATGGATTCTATTTCATGGTTGTATGCCTGAATAAATTGCCTTGATAACTCTTCAAGTACATTATCCATGTAAGCCAAGCTTGGTAACAACTTTCTACTAGAGAAATAGTCTAAGAGGTTTTGGTAAGCCTCTGCTATGGATGAGTTCACTTCTAGTGAGATTTTTTCTAACCCATGAATAGACAATTCAGCATAATGAATATTTTCGCGTATCCATTGCTCTTCATATTGGAGATATTGCTTAAATTCATCGCGTACGTTAAATTCTCGTGTTCCTTGTTGTAACTTATTATTCGCGAATAATACATGCGCTTCATTCTCCCGCTTTAACTTCCAAATCCTTGGCCCCAATACAGGAGGGGTCTTCACAATTTGTTCTTTTAGTAAGATTGGAACTATTATCTCTTCTATCTGAAGTTGAAAACGAAGAGATTCATCCTCCCATGCCGGTGATTCAGATGAAATCTCCACGGCTTGATTTGCATTAAGTTTCACAATCTCACTAGGTTCCTCTATAACTATTTCTTCTGGATCTATACTCTTGTCACCGAAAACAATGTTCTGCCCGTCATTCTTAATGGTTAGTGATTTATTCTTCACATCAACAGAATAGTAGGTTTGGATTGATTTCAGCCATATTGGGGAGCAGGTCAGTACGCAAATATGAAATTCAAATGAAGACTTCGTTTCTTTATTATGCTTGTAAACAATCTTATAGAATTTAGAACCTTCACCAGTGTTAGGGAGGTGCACTTGCAGCTTCTTCCCTTTAGCTTCTGCATATGGGGTACTCTTTTGGTCTACATCTTCCTTCTTTAACCTCTCATCAAATTCAAACGTCATATTCACAGATTCTTCTTTGTCTGGATTAAAGACAATGATATGACGCTTACGTTGACCTGGTTTTGTGTTTTCATTTTGGGCTTTTTCCCAATACCCAAGTTTCTCAGAGGTTAATTTCTTTACGTTCTCTTTGTATTCAAGAGCCTTACCTTTCTGCTTTTTCAATTTTTCATTTGACTCTTTGACGTCTTTATAGTCAACAGTTTGCCATTCTTCGCTCTTTAACTTCTTTACTCCCCCTTCGTCGAATAGCTTCTCGAGCTGTTGATTTAGATTATCGTACTCATGGATGTGTTGTACTCTTTCAAAGAAATCAGCATTATCGGAAAGCCTGCTTTGCATAGCATTTCGATTTGTAAACTCCGGAAGATTGCCATCGTAAAATAATCCCAATTCAGGGTAAGTTTCTGTAGGTATCGTTTCTTTCTTCAATAAACCCAAGACTTCAGCAAAGTCGAATAAGGAAGGTTGTAGCATCATATCGTCTAATTTTCTATAAAGATAAAATGCGAGCACTTCCCGCTCATGTTTCTGAAGAGGGGACTTTTCAATTTCATCTTTTAAATTTGCAGCTATGGACCGAACATGGAAAGGCATCCCCTCTTTTTGCAAATCACTGCTTCCTCCACGAATACTATCTAGGGTTTCATCACAGATGCTTAGAAGAGCCGTGTTCTCCCACTGACCTGTTTGCTCACCAACCTTATTCCTTAGCGTAACGAGAAAATCTGGCGTTACGTCTCCACGTGTGGCTGCGACAACAACGCGTATGCCATCTATATGCAACGCGAATGTGCTGTACGGAGTACCCCTTTCGTGTTGGTATGTAAAATCCTCTGCGTATTCTGATTCGTATAGTGCCGAATAAAACTCTTGCACTTGTTTCTTTTCGTCAAATTGGAGATAGTAGCGTTCTCCCCCCCCTAGTGATTGTTCTTTTAGGGATTCTATTAACTTATCACTTAAATAATTATAAAATTGGTTTAACATACTGCGCATCACCACTGTCACTTTTTTTGTCTAGCAGGTTCAATTGGTCATAAAGAATGACCACCGCTTCCTTGGAGTGCCGATCAAGAAAGACACCACGCTCTTCAAACGATTGAAAGACCTGCTTTAAGGATGTCCGTTCTTCTTTTACTGTAATGGCGGTCAAGAGTAACAGGAAGTCTTGAGTAATATTTAGCATATAACCAAGCGAGCCTCTTGTCTTAAGGAAATACTTCTTCCCGATTTCATCGATTGAAAGCTTAAATCTGGAAGTGGGACCGAGCCTCAGTCCCCCCTCACTTAAGCTAGTAACCAATGAACGAACAAGCTCCTCAAAATCATCCTGTAATTCTATTGGAGTTAAAGAGGAATGATACCTATATTCTTCTACCCATGATTTCAACAGGCGTCTAATTTCTATCCGTTGCTCCTCGCTTTCATTTTCATATATCTCTTTAAACTCAGGATAAATTAGATGATTTGTTCCAAATATATAATTAAGCTGTTCAATTGAGTCATAATGAGGAAGCAACAACTTTGCAGACTCTTTAACACTCTGAAATCCTTCCATATAGCTAGTACGGTTCTTACTTGCTCCTTCCCAGTCCAAAATGTAATACAATTTGTTTACATCTGTGAAATCAGACTTAAAGAGTTGGTTCGATTTCAAGGTGAATTGAGTAATGTAGAAAAAGTAGTAATAACCCAGGAATAGATTCATATTTTCCACCAAGTAATCTGGATGCTTAGTTAGAAACTCTAAATCCTCTCTAAATAACTCCGTGATCTGTGGCAACTTCCCAATATATTTATTAGATGATTCCTTAGGATGGAGGCCCTCAAGTTGGTTAAGAATTAAGTTGGCTATAAGCGTTCCCCCTTCACCCTTACCAAGAAGCGATTCAAACGCTTCCGTTTCTCCACCGAAAACATCTTTTAGGAATAAGGCAATCTCCTTCTCTCCTTTGGAATCCTTTTCCTCACTCAACGGTAGGTAAAGGAGCATGTGGGGATGAAAGATATTTATATGGTCACCATCTGAGAAGAGAAAATTATCAATGAGTTTCTCGAAGTAAATACGGTCTTCTGGATTTACTTGCACCTTCTTTAGTAGGCTCTCAATAACTTCTTCCCGGTTCATTTCTTCACTCAACGAATAGTCTTTGAGAGCACGAGTAAATTCACCTATCACACCAGTAAACCCTCGTTGAAATCGAGCACGTTCAGGGTTACGACTTGTGAATGGCAAAAATGGAGCCTTCGTATTCCGTACGTGTGTTAGTTTCTTTTGACCCTCTTTTATACGCATTGCTGCTCTTAATTCATTCAAATTTTGTTCATACATGGCATTAATCCCTCTTAAAAATGTATTCATCAAAAATCGGATCGTACTCTAAATTGAATAACATCTGATGACTCGTTTCATATATAAGTACATTCTCTTGATTTTGATTTAGATGCATGAGCCTCTCAATAAATTCCACAAATTGAATCGCATCTTCTTTATCCTTTTTGTCTGGCTTATATCCGTCAAGCACTTTTAGGATTCTTTCGTAAAGTGGGTAGTCAATCTCAAGACTTGCTATATTATTGGTGCTTGTATCTTTGTAAGTCACGAGTAAGGAGTCCTTGAAACGATAATGAACAGCCTCATCACGCTGGACTAATCCAGTCACATCCGGAGTCATGCTAAGCTCGATTGCTGTCTTTATAGATTGAACTGAATCAGAAGTATAAAGGTGACCCTTTTTAGGGCTACCTCTCCATTTAAATACAGCCTCTTTCACTTCAGCGTACAGCTGGCGCAATCCTCTAGGTAGCCCTTGATTATATTGGAAAAGATGTTTGCCGAATTTATCGTACACATGATTTGCAAATACTTCGCCAAGCTCCTCTGAAAGGAAGAAAGCAAGACGAATCATGCTTGTGTTCATGAGGTGTCTTGTCGATTGAGTTAACTCATAGAAGGAACCCAACTCTTTCAAACCTTCAGTAAAGCTTTCTAATCCATCTAGATTAATATGTTTAGAGAATACCTTCTCTATATTCATAGAATTGTTCAACTCAATAATGATTCCGTCTAGCTTCTCATTTCTTGTATGAATTGGATCCATATAAGATAATTTAGACAAGATAGAAGAACGTTCAGAATGACCGAACAAGAGGTTTGGCAAGAGCCCCTCCACTTCCTCTATAAAGGATGGAAATTGTTCCTCCATATATTTCGTAGGGACAAGAATATCGTGAATAAAGTTCAACATAGCCCTAGTAGAGATGATCACCTTTTGTTGGATAACCGTGGCAATTAACGTGTCTACCACGCGTTCCCGTACCTCTTCTTTCTGTAGTAAGAGGTAATTGGTCAGAACTGTACCTTTATAGGAGTTTTCCAGGTCATATTTATAAGCTCGATAGAACGGATTATCTTCAACAGGGTTGGTGATGCGCTTAAGCAACCCGGTGAAATAAGAAGATTCCGGCCCAAACTCTGTGAGCTCATAAGCATGATAATCACTAAAGCTGATTAATTGGAACGATTCTGAATCATCTTGATTGGTGATGAGTGTACGGTCAAACACATTAGATTCCGTGATATAATCCCCGAGCTTCGTATAGCTATCACTTGCGTAGTCCGTTTCCAAGAAATTGTGCAGTACGCCCAAATTGATGGCAAGAATCAATTTCTCTTCAGACTTCTCTAATTGATTGTCAGAAAAAGATTGAAGCACCTCATTCAATGTATCCATCGAGTCCTTTGAAGGATCAAAGCTCTCAGTCGCATCGTTATGTATACTAAACTGCTGCATTAAATCCGGTCTGTGCTTGTTCAGATAGGCAAGCATGTGAGACTTCCCATCTCCTACGCTTCCACATAATAAGACAAGTTGACTCCCAGACTTACCTGCCGCTTCTTCTAATGATTCCACTAAGTCCTCTTGTATAGGCCGAGATACGTGCATATATTCCTTGAATTCACTAAAAGCATTCGCATTCTCAACAGCCTCTTGTGATGATTCTCGTAACTTAGAAAGCTCATATATCAGAGCGCTTCCGCCAAATATAGTCGGCTCATAGCCGTCATCAACAGCTATTTTTTCTTTGTTGTCCTCCTGTTCAGATACCCCTTCTGTTCCTGGAGATACACCATTCACATTTTTCTTTAGATGAGTCGTTAAAGTTTCTCGAATCATGTTGTTAATATCGTCTTTTGTAATAGTCTCTTCTTCTTTCTTCCTAATGGAAGGTGGGCGATAATCGGGAGCAGTAAAGTTGTAATCCCCATACACTTCCATAAACCAAATGGAGAGCTTAAACATATTACGATGAACACGTAGCGCATCTTCAATGTTTCCGTTCTGAATTTGGTGGACAGATTTGTTTCCAATAGAACGAACCGTATCGAATGCCTTGGCCACATCTTTCCTTAAGACACCGCTCTTATCCAAGCCGTCTATTCTTTCTACTTGCCTTCTATGTAAAAGGTAGCTCAAATCTTCTTCATTACGAATGATTTGCTTTGCCAACTCTTCTGTGAATAAGCGGGCGTTCATAATTGCCTCGCTCGGATATTCATATACTAGATTTTCCATTTTCCTAGCCAAATCGGCTAGCGAAGTTTCTACACCTTCCAAAAAATCAAATAAATAGTCTGACATGTTACACCCCTCTTATTTCTCTGCTCATGGTTCAATTTTAACATATAGTTAACTTTTACCGAATATGGACGCACAAAAGAAAATGCTGGAAGATTTATACTCCCAGCATTCACTCCTTCGCCATTTGTATGGTTTTCATTTTTTCGTACATTTTCGCCCCTTCAATAAATTGAACGACCTTATCAACAGTATTTACCACACTACCATTTACCTCATGCTCCCAAATACGGAGAAGGTGCCACCCATTGTTGTAGTAATGCACGTTTACTTCTTTATCTCTTGCCTTATTCCGCTGCAGCTTCTTAAACCAGAAGTCCTGGATGGAGTTCGGGAAAGTTCCATGTCGCTCACAACCATGCCAAAAGCAAGAGTCTAAAAAAAATGACAATCCGATACTTCTTGATAGCAATGTCCGGAGTACCATACAAGTCTTTCACGTTCTTCCTGAATCCGTATCCTCTTCTCCACAATTCCTTGGACACTTTACGCTCAATGGAGGTCCCTTTCCCTTTAATTGCCCCCATCTTTCTCTTTCTTTGTTCATCTGTTAGACGTTCAGACATGTCTACCACCCATTTGTTAGGAATTATAATCAGCCTTCCCAGATAGGGGGTGAATAGAAACATCACAACGCTCTCAATATCCTATTTGCTTAGCGATATAAGTGTTGTTGAGCCAGAAGGATTTCTTGACTACATTTTGCCCTTGTGGGGTTTCATAAGTATCTTGTTTATTTCGTGCATGAGGGCGTACATGTGCAACTGGATTTTCACTTGAACCAGGAAGCTGGTCTGCTTTTCCTGATTTAATTCGTTCAACTGTCTCGTCCCAAACTTCTCTAACGTCTAATTCTAAGTCGTTATGCGGAATATTCCAGAACATTGCTTTCTTAAACACCAGTTCTTCCTGATCATTGTATTGAAATACAACAAAAAGATAACGAGTATTTAAGAACATTTCCCTTAAGGTTGAGGTTTCCCATTCTTCATCTACAATTTCTTTATACTTAAACGCAGGGAAGGACATGGATTCTTTTACCCTTCCTTTTTGGGTGACTCTAATATTCTTCAATTTAATATTTGCTTTTATGAACTCTTCACTATTCGCGATATCACTCTCCAGGCGTAACATCTTAGATGCGAGCTGTGTAGTAAGGTTTTGGCTTTTCTTTATTTCTATTCCCAACTCATTCATAATCTCTTCTTCTGTCATCCCAACAAATCTACTGAGTTGATTAAGAATGTATTCCTCCAAGGTTTGGCCATCCAGCTCATCTTGGCCCACTATAGACTCTTTGTATGTACGCTTTCCTGCCAAGATGTAGTCGTTTAATATAGTCGTCATATAGGAGGGCTTCAGTGAAAAAGCTCGTCTCATGGCTAACTCTTCAGAGTATGGCTGTTCAACCATATCCTTTGCATTAGCACCTTTCGTGCAAGCCCCTAAGTAGTTTGTGTCTCCTTCAGAAAGTTCGTGAGCTTTGCCCTCCTTAACCTTCTTCATGATTTTCTCCCAATCTTGTTTAATGATTTCTAAGTCCTTGTCAGGGAACTGAAATAATTGGGCATGTGTAATCTTATAGTCTAGCCGATTTGCAATCTCTTCTTTTGATTGGTAAAGGTAGAAGATTAATAGAAGTAACTGATTCTTCTTCCAGAATGAGCTAGTTTCAAAGTCCTCATGTGGCAACTTATTGAAATTTATCATATTTAGAACGAGGCGTTCTTTCGCTTTTGCTTTCTTTTTTGTTTTATAGACATAAGGAGTGGTCTTTAATTCTACGCCAGCTTCCTCAAAATCAGGCCCTGAAGTGTTATTCGGATTATATCCAAAATGCCCTTCTTCGACCAATCGGCCGAGTCCTCCCTTATTCCCATCTTCACGGATAACCAAGCCATCTAAAGCCTCGCGAAATGTGAGATTCTCTAGTTTTTTCGCGTGTTCCTCAATGGAAGTAGGACTTGTGTAATCATATGTAAATCTTTCTTGTGACAATGATGTATCCCCCTATGCGATAATCTTTAATAAACGCTTTCTATGTAGTATAATGTCATACAGACTAGTAACTTACAAGATTCGTCAATTAAAGAACGGGGGAAGTCAAATGAAGTTTGATTATACCATTACAGAGCTATTTGCTGGTGTAGGTGGCTTCCGTCTCGGTTTCGAAAGAGCATCTAAGAAATGGGAAACGGTTTTCGCCAATCAGTGGGAACCAGGAAAATCTAAACAACATGCCTATAATTGTTATATTGACAATATAAGAAATGATAGATTTAACCGTAAGAACTCTATCCATTGGGAAGAAAAGCGAGTAACAAATGAGGACATTGCTACGTACGCAAATGCTGCGAAGCAACTCATTCCTGATCATACAGTCCTCGTAGGCGGGTTTCCTTGCCAAGATTATTCAGTAGCTCGAACGAAAGCAGATGGAATTGCTGGGAAGAAAGGCGTCCTTTTCTGGGAAATCGATAAAATCGTCGCAGAGAAACAGCCTCCATTCGTCCTGTTAGAAAACGTAGACAGGTTACTGAAATCTCCCTCGAAGCAACGAGGACGAGATTTCGGCGTTATGTTGAAATCGTTCCAGAAAAGAGGCTATGGTGTGGAATGGCGCATGATAAACGCCGCAGACTACGGTTACGCACAAAAACGCAGACGAGTTTTTATCTTTGCCTTTCATAAAGACACTCAATACTTTAAAGAGCGTCAACTAACAGACAAGGCTGTACTTCTTCACTCTGAAGGCTACTTCCAAAGTCAATTTCCAGTTGAAGATGAATCATCGACACGTCATTTACCCTTAAGCACAGAGCTACACGAAGATATCGTAGACCTTTCCGACAACTTTAGCTTTCGCTTCCGTAATAGCGGAATTATGATTGATGGTCACATTTATTCTGAGGAAGTCCTTCCAAAGTCTCCTAGAAAACAAATTACTCTAGGGGATATCCTTGAAAAAGGCGTAGAGGATGAAAAGTACTACCTTGGTGAACAATTAGAGGATTGGGAGTACATGAAGGGGCCTAAGAAAGTAGATCGAGTCACAAGTGAAGGCTACCACTACCAATACTCAGAAGGTGGTATGGCATTTCCGGATCACTTAGACCGTCCTGGTCGCACCATCCTTACAAGCGAGTCAAGCAAGAATCGTAGCACCCACGTGGTAAGGGATCCTGAGAGTGGACGTCTTCGTATTCTTACTCCAGTTGAATGTGAACGAATGAATGGCTTCCCTGATAATTGGACCGACTCTGGTATGCCGCATAAGTTCCGTTACTTCTGTATGGGGAATGCGTTAGTCGTTAATTTAGTGGAGAAGATGGCAAAAGAGCTAAAAATAATTGTAGACAATGAAGTGAAGCATTCTAAGGAGCATGAAGGAATAAGCAATTTGAGTTTTTTTGAAAACAAAGAAAAAATTAATTAATTAATAAATATTTAGAAGAGGGATACCTATTGATGGTATCCCTCTTCTAAATATAAATTTAACATTTTCAATGCTGTTATATATTTCACCTTACTTAAATTATTCTGTTTTTTACTCATCTCTCCCAAATGGGGAAAGAAATTAAATTCTTCGTTAATGGCATATATGTGGAAGTAGTAACCTGAAATCTCAATTAACAATACGGAATGATTTCTCATCTTGCTTTTCGTACGAGAATACTGCAAACCTATAACTGTTGCCTTGCCCTCTTTAATGAGTTTTCTAATTACTTTGTCCTTTAATTTGTACAATTCTTTTTTGTTTTCTTTAAACTTAGCATAATGATTAATAGTATATAGTGACTTGCATAAGATTAATATATCTTCATTGCACCCTCTATGGTTCACGCCTAATCTAGGCTCCTTCTGCTTCTCGTTTTATCTCAAGAATCCACTGTTCAAAGTCTCCATTATTACTTCCACCGACAATGTCATTATCCTTCAAGACTTCCATTTCTATTTTCCAAAGTGCAAATAAATCTTCCTCGTGTTTCAATCCATTGATTATTAGTTATTAAGCTAACTTCACTAATGCTTGATATATCAGGGTAGTAATAAGAAGCGATTTCTTTTATATGACGATAATATGGAAGTTTTATAACCTTGTATCTTGGTCTAGGATAATTAATATCCTCCTGTAATGTAACCCAATATATAAGAGATGTAATTTGCTCATTATTTAATTATGCTTGGTTAATTACGACACCATTAGTTGTGATTTCTACCTCTTTGTATGCAGATAGTCCTTTGTTATAAATTCCTATTAAAAATTTCATCATTTACACTTCATAATTATGCTGGCACAAATAAATATTTCACAACGTCTACATGGGTTAAAGAGTGATTGCTGTGTTTTGCAAGAGAAAAGTACATAATAATGCAATGAAAAATACATAAGCTTGCCAGCCGATATTTTTAGTAGTTTTGTCTGGATAATGCATGGCTAACCCGGTAGCTATCTCCTGAAAATGTAAGTACATGAGCGTGGTGTATGACACGATCAACTAAAGCTGCTGTTAGCCTCGAGTCTACAAATATTCGATTCCACTGACTAAATTCCAAATTTGAAGTGATAATGATGCTCTTCTGCTCGTACCAATCGGTGATGAGTTGAAATAGAAGCTCGGCTCCTTCTTTACTGAATGGAATGTATCCCATCTCATCTAAAATAATTAGATCTACTTTTTTAAAACGGTTCCT